>MNXK01000231.1 GCA_001872165.1 Anaerolineae bacterium CG2_30_58_95 | reverse complement strand
CGGGAGGTGACCCAGGTACTTTGCCAGAACGTCCAGGTCTTCGTCTGCCTCGCGCGCCTCCGGGAGGTATTTGCGGAGGAAGTCGCGGCTTTCCTGTGGGGTGAATTCATCCAGCGGGAGGCGTCTCAACCCAAGCGCGGAGGACCAATCCGAGCGGCGGGAGGTGATCAAAAGGTGCAAACCGGAGTGACTCAGGCGCGCCAGCACTGCGTTGGCAAATTCGATATCTTCGAAGTTATCCAAGATGAGCAGGCGCGGGCCGTCGCTCTGCCAAGCGCGAAGTGTGGCGGCTACCTGGTCAGGTTGTTTCTCTGGCCAGTTGGTTAGCCCCATCTTTTCGCCGCACAGGGCAATCTGCGTCTCGAGCGCCTCCGGGGCGCGCAGGTCAAGCCAATGCACGCCGCGAAAGAGATAACTGTACTGGTAGGCAAACTCCACCGCCAGTTGCGTTTTGCCGATTCCGCCCATGCCGGTGATGGCCTGGTTGATGACCACGGACCTCACCACTTCGCCTTCTCTCAGGGCAGGCCCCGGCCCCTTCGCTAAGCACTCCTGCGCGCCTTCTGGAAGGGGAGGGGAGAGCAGGGCGCTTTCCAGTTTTTCCAAATCTTCCACGCGGCCGGTGAAGAAGGCATTGCGCGGAAAGGGCAGGTATGAGCCGGGCGGCAGGTCGCCGGGCAGTATGAGGGAGGCAGGTGGGGGCAGGATTTTTTGCTGGAGGGCTTCCAGAATGTGATCCAGCTTCTGGCGGATTTCAGTCTGCCCCTCGCTCAATTCGTGGCGAAGGTCAAAGAGAGTTTGCAGGAGAACGGGGAGGGTAAAATCTTTGAGAAGGCCGACCGATCGCAACAAGGCCTCAGTGTAAAGGCGCGCTCCCTTTTCGCACTGGAAAGGTGTTAGCGATGGGATGTCGCGTTGCAAGGCTTTCAGCAGGGCGCGCCTCACCATCTCGGTATCCATTACTCGAGGAAACTCCGAAAGCGCTTCCTGCACGGAAGGTAAATTACCAAAATGCAGGGAAAAGGCTTGCTTCAGTTCATCGTCAGGGCAATGTTGGTTGAAATATTGCCCGGCGCGTTGCGCGGCCTGCAGGAGTTGGACATGGGTCTCTTCTTTGGTAAGCCAGGTGTCAAGTCTTTGCTGGAGTTCGTCGCCGCCGATTTCGACCAGCGTTTCTCCAGCAATACCGATGGCTTCTTCACCCAGCCACTGTTCCGCCTGGTGTTTGAGCAGGGCGACAAGGAATTTGATGGCGTTCTTCGGCAAATCAGACGGCATACGCTTTCTCCCCAGTTTGCGGTCAGGCGGTTGCGGCGGCCAATTGGTAGATGGCCGGGCGATAGCGCGGCGCAGGGATATCCTTTCCCTCGGCGCGTGCCGCTTCCAGCCAGGCGCGCTTGGCCAATAAACCCTGAATTAGCGCTTCTTCGGGCGTCTTTCCGAATGCAGAGCAATGCTGCAAGTCAGGAATGTCGGCGATGTAGCCGTCATCTTCTTCGCTGAAGAAAATATTGATGTGATAGTCTTTCATGTTCACTTCTAATGGCTGCCGCTGACTCGGGATAAACGGAAACCAAAACTCTCCGCCAGCAAAGTGAAATCGTTGAACGCTATGTTTTTCGAACCAGCGAGTATTTTTGCTAAAATTCGCTGCCGTTTTGTCATGTGAAAATTATACACCGTTATCCGTAACGCGGAATTCATTCCGCAACCAAATGGCGATATGAATATTGCGCTACAAAATCATATGAAAGTGGACACGCTCCGGCAGGGTGGGGGAGGGGGAGAGCAGTGATCAGTGATCAGTCATCAGTGATCAGTAAACTCATTCTTTCGGTTCGCCGCGTGGTGCATCAACCACTGATTACTGACAACTGATAACTGGTAACCGGCAAGAGGGGAAGCGGGAATCGGGCAATAACAACCATCCCCTTGACAGGTTTCTTATCATTCGATATAATTTCCAGTAGATGGAATGATATGAAAACAGAGATAAATCACTTCCTGGAAACCTTTGACCGCTCTCCGAAGACGATTTTCGCGTATCGGAATGCGTTGACGCAATTCGTGAAGATCGTGGGAGAAGACGCAGACTTAAATACGGAGACTTACGTCAAATTTCTGACTTTGCTCAAGGACAAGTCCCCCTCCACGCAGAGGGTTTATCGCACCGCAGTTCTGAAGCTCTACGCTTTCTGCAAGGCAGGCAATTGGATGGAGTTAAAAGAAGCCACCGAACACTACACACGCAGGCAAGGCAAACGGATCGTCAACTTCAACCGCGAAGTCATCGAGCAAGTCATCGCCCATTGTGAGTCCCTGCGCGGCAACCTGCTTGCCCTGCGTGACCGCGCCTTTGTGTTGACGCTTGTAGATACAGGTCTGCGTATCTCTGAGGCCTGCTCCCTCAAACGCGGCGACCTCGACTGGCTCGAGCAACGCGCCGTCATTATCGGCAAGGGCGACAAACAGGCCATCGTCCGCTTCTCGAACCGTTCCATTGAAGCACTAAAAGATTATCTATACGAAAGAGCCGGAATTGACCCTAACTCCCGCGTTCCGCTGACTTCTCAGCCATTGTTTGCCCGTCACGACATCCGGGCCAGCAGGAAGATCAAGCCGATCAGCGCGGGCGGAATGTGGAAGGCAATCAAATCCCGCATGACTGAGGCGGGCGTGGATCGTCGCCTGGTTCGCATCCACGACTTTCGGCATTATTTTGTGACCATGACCTATCTCGCCAAGGGAAACTTGAAACTCTCGCAGGAGCTTGCGCGCCACGAAAGCATTTCCACCACGAATCGTTATGCCCATTTTGGCGGGGAAGCAGACATCGCTTATGATGAAATATTCAACTCAAAGTGACTGTCACATGCTGCAAGCAGGTATAATGGCGGGGTTATGCCAACCATCCTGCGCGTCATTGACCTCTATCGCGACCGCGAATACTTCCGGCAACTGCTGAAGATCGGCCTGCCGATCACCTTTCAGCAGTTCGTTTTTTCGTTGTTGAATATGGTCGGCGTGGTGATGATCGGACAAAAGGGTGAGGTGGCGGTGGCGGCTGCCGGGCTGGCCAACCAGGTCTATTTCCTGTACAGCCTGATCCTGTTTGGCATCGCCAGCGGCGCGGCCATGTTCACCGCCCAATTGTGGGGCAAGCGGGATATTCCCAATCTGCGCAAAGTGCTCAGCCTAAGCCTGACCCTCAGCCTGGCCGTGGCGCTGATCTTCCTCGGCCTGGCGCAACTGATCCCGGTGCAGATCCTGGAATTGTTTTCCGAAGATACACAGGTGATCACCCTGGGCAGTCAATACCTGCGCCTTTTTTCGGGTTCGTTCGTCTTCTTCGCCATCACATTCAGTTACGCCCTCGTTCTGCGCAGCACCGGGGATGTCAAAATGCCGATGGCGGTCAGCGTTTCTGCATTGAGCTTGAATGTTCTGCTTTCCTTTGGCCTGATCTTCGGCAAACTGGGGCTGCCGGAGATGGGTGTTCTCGGCGCGGCGCTGGCCTTGCTGATCTCGCGCATCGTCGAGTGCATTACCCTGCTTGCCCTGACCTACTACAAACGCTCGCCGGTGGCGGCTGCGCTGCGTGAACTGCTGCAATTCGACCCGCATTTCATGGTCAAAGTGCTCAAGCCGGTGCTGCCGGTGGCGTTGAACGAATTGCTCTGGGCAGCCGGCATTACCGCGTACAACGTGGTCTATGCCCGCATCAGCACTGAGGCGATTGCAGCCATGAACATTGTCAGCACGGTGGATAACCTCGCCCTGACCCTGTTCATTGGCATCACCAATGCCACGACGGTGCTGGTCGGCAACCGCATCGGCGCGGGCGAGGACGAAGAGGCGTTCCGCTATGGAGCGCGTTCGACCGGTCTGTCCACCGTTCTGGCGCTCCTCGTCGGCGGTTTGATCCTTCTGGCGCGGAACCCGGTGCTGGCTCTCTACAAGGTTTCGCCGGATGTCATCCAATATGCCCACCGCGTGATGCTGATCCTTGCCTCGTTCTTGTGGGTGCGCGCCCAAAACATGACCCTGATCGTGGGCGCCTTCCGCGGCGGAGGCGACACGCGCTTCGCCCTGTTCCTGGACGGATTCATCATCTGGATGCTGGGTGTGCCGCTTGCGTTCCTGGGCGGGTTCGTCTTCCACCTCCCCGTCTATTGGGTTTACCTGCTGGTGATGTCGGAGGAGGCGACGAAATACATCCTCAGCCTGCCGCGCTTCTTCTCGCGCAAATGGATCCATGATCTGGCGCAGACGGTCAGCGTCTAGCCCCCTCCCCTGCCCCACCACATGGGACGCGGATTAACGCGGAGTGAGAAGACAAAGAACCAAACGCGAATTGCGCGAATACCCACAGGGTGCTTCGCGAAGCGAATGACGCGAATAAACCTATTAAAATTCGCGTAATTTGCCTACAGCGTACCCGGAGGGTATTCGCGGCATTCGCGTTAATAATCCGCACTTTGAGAAAGCTATAAATGACACGGAAAACGCGCTTGACACGAATCGGGGGTCAATGATAGACTCAGCCCCGTTAATCAAATTCAAACAAAAGGAGGCGCGCTCATGGTTTACAGCATCTTCACTGTCGCTAAGGGTGGTTTCGCTTTTAACCCTCCTCGGAGTGCGCCTGTTGACCGCTAAAGGTCAAATCGCGTGTGTCTCTCACAGCCACGGCGTCTCAAGCGCCGTGGCTTTTTGTTATCCGGTTTTGTAGGGGCGACCTTCATGGTCGCCCAGGGCAGGCGCAAGACCTGCCCCTACAGGAACATCGAATTATGTCATCCATCGCACCCACCTCAACCTATTTCGACTTCCGCCAGGCGCTGACCGCCAAAAAAATGACCGGCCTGTGGCGGATGATGTCGGACTACCGGCTGGCTTACGCGGCGGCCAACCTCTCACTGGCGGTCTCGGCGCTGGCGAAGATGTTCACTTACCTCCTACTGCGCAACTTCGCCGATACCATCCTCGGCGACGCGGTTCCCTTCGCCGGGACGCTGGAGCGCACACTGATCGTCATCGCGCTCGGATTTGTGGGATTGGCTATCGTCGAAGGCGGATTCACGTACTTTTCGGGACGCCTGGCCGCATACTCCGCCGAGGGCATCACCCGCCGCCTGCGCAACTTCCTCTTCGACCACATCCAGCGGCTGAGTTTCGCCTATCACAGCAAAACGCCGACCGGCGACCTTATCGAGCGCGTCACTTCGGACGTGGATTCGGTGCGCAGTTTCTTCAACGAGCAGGCCATCGGCATCGGGCGCATCGTCTTTCTGTTCGTCATCAACTTCGCCGCCATCTGGCAGTTGAATTGGAAGCTGGCGCTGGCGTCCATTGTCGTGATCCCGATCATCCTGATCGTCTCGCTGTGGTTCTTCAAGAAAGTGACCAAAGCCTACGAGAAATACCAGGAGCAGGAAGCGCTGCTCTCGACCACCCTGCAGGAGAACTTGACCGGCGTACGCGTGGTCAAGGCCTTTGCCCGCCAGGAATACGAGAAAGCCAAGTTCGAGAAAGATAACTGGGAGAAATTCTTGCGCGGCAAGGCATTTCTCAGAATGCACTCGCTCTTCTGGCCGCTCTCAGACATCGCCTGCGGCTTCCAGATGCTCGGCGGGTTCATCTATGCAGCCATCCTCGCCATCCACGGTGAGATCACGGTCGGCACGTACCCGGCTTACGTTGGGCTGGTGGTCTGGCTCATCTGGCCGATGCGCAACCTGGGCCGCATCATCGTCCAGACTTCGACCGGGCTGGTCTCCTATGGCCGCCTGATGGAGATCGTCAAGCAGGAGCGGGAGCCGCTGACCGAGGGCCGGGTACAGGCCCAGGGTCCGGCACGTGGCGAGATTGTCTTCGAGAATGTCTCGTTCCAGTACGAAGACAGCAGCGCGAACGTCATCAAGGATGTCTCGTTCCGCGTCCTGCCCGGACAATCGGTGGCGCTGCTCGGCTCGACCGGTTCGGGCAAGACCTCGCTGGTCAACCTGCTGCCGAGGTTCCACGAGTACACCGACGGCCACATTTTGCTGGACGGCGCGGAGTTGAAGGATTACCCGCGCCAGTACCTGCGTTCGCAAATCGGCATTGTCGAGCAGGAGCCGTTCCTGTTCAGCCGCTCGATTGGCGAGAACATCACCTACGGCGTCGGGCGAGACGTGCCGCAGGAAGAGATCGAGGCGGCGGCGCAGGCGGCGGCCATCCACGAGGTCATCCTGACCTTCCCGGATGGCTACAAGACGTTGGTCGGCGAGAAGGGCGTGACGCTCTCCGGCGGGCAGCGACAACGAATGGCGATTGCCCGCACGCTGCTGAAGAACCCGCGCATCCTGATCCTGGACGACTCGACTTCCTCGGTGGACACCGAAACCGAGGCCGAGATCCGCGCCGCCTTGAACCGGCTGATGGAGAATCGCACCACGTTCATCATCGCCCACCGCATCCAGTCGGTGATGAACGCTGACCTGATCCTGGTGATGGACAAAGGCGCGGTGGTCCAAATGGGCCGCCACGAGGAATTGGTTGCCCAGGATGGAATGTACCGGCAGATATATGAGATACAAACTCGGATTGATACCGAGTTGGAAGATGAATTGGCCAAAGTAGGATGAAACGAGGAAAGGATGAAGGATGAATTATGAAGGATGAAAGATAAAAGATGAAAGATGAAGGATGAAGGAGAATGCAATGAAAAGTGAAAATCCACAAGACTTGAAAGTGCGGACGAGCGAGTTCGCGTTGCAGATCATTCGGATGTACGTGCGCCTGCCAAAGACAACCGAAGCCCAGGTGATCGGAAAGCAGGTTTTGAGGTCTGGCACGTCTGTCGGCGCGCATTATCGTGAAGGCCATCGGGCAAAATCCGACGCGGATGTCGTCAGCAAATTCGAGGGACTCTTGCAAGAGTTGGACGAAACCGATTACTGGCTGGATTTGCTTGTCAAAGCGGGAATCGTTCCCGCAAAAACATTGGAACCGCTCATCAAGGAAACCAACGAACTCATCGCGATCTTCGTGACCATCGTGACGAAGATCAAAAAGCGAATGGGCAAGTGAAAAAGATGAAAGCGAAAAGATGAAAGATGAAGTCTGAAGACCGCTATTCATCTTTCATCTTTCATCTCTCATCTTTGCTCCTGCTCAACATTAAATTTGGAGAACCACTATGCCAGACGAACTCATCGAACTCGAAGAAGAAGAACATACCAGTCCGCTGACCGCGCCGACGTTCAGGCGCATCGGTGGACTGCTGCGACCCCATTGGAAATGGATGGTCGGCTTCCTGGCCGCCATCATCCTGACCGCGGCGCAAGACGCCCTGTTCACCTACGTCAACAAGCTGATGATTGATCAGGGCATCGTGGCAAAGAACGTGCCTGTACTGCTGAAGTACGCCTCCATCTACGGCGGGATGCAACTGTTGCAGGCAGCGTTCGTGTTTACATTCATCTACC
>MNXK01000049.1 GCA_001872165.1 Anaerolineae bacterium CG2_30_58_95 | reverse complement strand
TCCCTGGCTGAAGATCTGCCTCTGCTGCTCGACACCCTGGCCGAGGTCATCCGCCAGCCGGTTTTCCCTGGCGAGCAGGTCGAGAAGCTGCGCGCCCAGTTGCTGACCGGGCTGGCCATCCGCGCCCAGGATACCGCCGACATGGCCGCCATGACCTTCGACCAGATCGTCTTCGCCAATCATCCCTATCGCCGCCCAGATGACGGCTACCCGGAGACGATCCAGGCCATCCGCGGCGAGGATTTGGTAGATTTCCACCGCCGTTTCTACGCGCCGCGCGGTATGGTCATCGCCATCGTCGGCGCGGTCGAGCCGCAGGCAGCGATGGAACAGGTGCAGCGCGCCCTGGGCGACTGGGACAATCCCGACAAGCCGGACGCCCCGCCTCTGCCCCCGCTGACGCCCCTGCAAGAGACCGTCACCCGGCGCGTGGAAATCGCTGGCAAATTCCAAGCCGACCTCGTCATCGGCGTCTCAGGCCCGGCGCGCCGCGACCTCGAATATCTCCCCGCCTCGCTGGGCAATTCTGTTTTGGGCCAGTTCGGTATGATGGGGCGTATCGGCGAGGTGGTGCGCGAGAAATCCGGCTTGGCGTATTACGCCTATTCCTCGCTCAATGCGGGCGTCGGCCCCGGCTCGTGGGAGATCAGCGCGGGCGTCAACCCCGACAATGTCGCAAAGGCTTCCGACTTGATCCGTGGCGAGATCGCCCGTTTCGTCGAGAAGGGAGTCACAACCGAGGAGCTTTCCGATAGCCAGGCGAACTTCGTCGGACGCCTGCCGCTTTCGTTGGAATCCAACGCCGGGGTGGCTGGCGCTTTGCTGAACATCGAACGCTTCGAACTGGGCCTGGACTATTACCGTCGCTTTGCGGACCTGGTGCGCGCGGTAACGCCCGATGAAGTGCTGCAGGCCGCGCGCAAGTTCTTCCACCCTGAGAGACTTGCAATTGCGATTGCTGGGCCATAAATGATTCTACGCACTGGAATTGACCTCACTGACATAGCCCGTATCCACGCCGCTATTGAACGTCACGGCGAGCGATTCTTGAGGCGTATCTTCACGTCAGCAGAACTCAAATACTGCGCCGGGAAAGACGAATCGCTGGCAGTGCGTTTCGCGGCCAAGGAGGCCGTCTCGAAGGCTTTGGGGACAGGTATCGGGCCGGTATCCTGGCAAGAGATCGAAATCCGCGGCGGGGAATACGAGGCGCCAGCCATCATCCTGCACGATAGAGCCGAAAGGATTGCAAAAGAACTCAGGCTGACCACCTGGTCGGTCAGCCTGAGTCACAGCGAAACGCACGCAATCGCCGTCGTGGTCGCCGTTGGTCATCGCGATTAACCGAAGGAATGGATCATGGATATAAAACAGGTCTACTTCCTAACCAGCCAAAAATTCCAAGGTTGGATTACAGGTAGAGGCTTCACTTCAACTTTAGGATTTAACAGAGGGGTTTCATTAAGCATACTTGGATTCACAAAACAAATGTCCGGAATATACCCATATTTGCTTCGGTAATAAACAACAGCACGGTCAATTTTTTCTAAAACTGTAGTTCGGGGATCGTTGTCGAACCAGAGCATACCTACGTTCATATCAATCTCCTACCAATCAGTGGAAGGCAGCCAAAATTGAAGCCAGCCGCTTTCTTGTTTCAGGCTGAATTGCAGACCCGGCGCCAGGTCCGCCAGGCCAGCCTGCGGGTCGCCCGTTAACGTCTCGGCCAGTGCGGGTTGATGGATGAAGCCGAAAATGTGCGTTGGGAACAACCCCAGCCAGGAGCGCAGACGGATGGCGCGTACTGCATTGAGCGTCGCCACCGTCCAGACGCGCCGCTCCGGGCCGCGCACCAGCAGCCAGCGCAAATCCTCCTGGGTCTCGTGACTGGCGCTCACCAGCGAGGCCAGGTCGTCCAGCAGCAATATCTGCACCTGCCGTCCCGGGGTCGAGCCATCCGCCCAGGCCACCGTATCGTGGATGAACTGCACGGCCGAGCTGTGATAGGCGGGCCAGATGCCCAGGCTGGCAGGCGAGGCTTCCATACTTTTCCATTCGTCGGGGAAGTTGGTCACCACGCCGAACCGGATATCGCCTGGCTCTCGAAGGAGATCAGCAGTACGCGCCAGCAATTGCAGGAGCGCCGTCTTGCCGCTGTTACCATCTCCCACAACCAGGAGCGGACAGGGGGCCGGGTCGGATAAGTCCAGCAGCACCGGCAGACCGTCCGAGGCCACGCCGAGCATCAGCGCGCCCTGCGGCAGGGACTCCAGTTGCCCAAGCACATCTGCGAGAGCGGGCAGGGCTGGCGTGTGGATAGTTTGCCCCGCCTGCTCGAGCTCAGGCTGGAGTTCCCGGTAGGCCTGCAGGGCCAGCGCGAAGAAGTTGGAAGCGGACATGGCGTCACCGTGGATTGGAACAGGCTCGAACTAGAACTTATGTTCTAATTATAAACACAAATTCGAAAATGTCAAGCACTTTTAGGAAATTCCTCATGATTTCCTCTTGTCACCCCCTCTTGAGTGCGCTATAATCCCACCCGGTTATTCAATAGGAAGTTCGAGGAAAGTATGCCTGTCTATTCTTATCGTTGTGGAACTTGCGGCGTACAGTTCGACCGCAAGCAGAAGTTCACCGACCAGTCATTGACCCGTTGCCCGGAGTGTGGCAAGAAGAGCCTGCACAAAGTTTACTCACCCGTAGGGATCGTGTTCAAGGGTTCCGGTTTCTACGCCACCGATCACCACTCCCCTTCCGGGCAGTCGAACAAGCAGTCATCAGAAGAGAAGGAAGAGAAGAAGGAAAAAGGCGAGAGCAAAGAACCCAAGCCCAGAAAGGGCATAGAGAAGGCTGAATAAACCGGCTCCACGCTAAAAACGAAAGCGACGCACTGCAAAAGTGCGTCGCTTTTTTTTACTGCTCGACTTCTATCAATTCTTATTTACCAGTTCGCGCAGCAGCAGCCCCAGGCGGGTGATGCCCTCGCGGATGATCTCCGGCGAGGAGAAGGAAAAGTTGAGCCGCATGGTGTTCTCTCCGCCGCCGTTCGGGTGGAACGATCCGCCCGGCACGAAGGCCACTTTCTTCTCGATGGCAACTTTCAGCACCTCGGCCGCGTCCATCCCCTTTGGCAGGATACCCCACAGGAACATGCCGCCCTGCGGATGCGTCCAGCGTACCTCGGAAGGGAAGACCTCGTCCATGGTCTCCAGCATGATGTCGCGCCGCTCCTTGTACGTGGCGCGGATGAACTTGACGTGTTCATCCAGAAAACCATGCTTGCCGACCTCGAAGGCAACCATCTGGTTGAAGGTGGCCGTGTGCAGGTCGGCGGCTTGCTTGGCCATCACCAGTTTGCGGATCACCTGCTGCGGCGCGACGACCCATGCCAGGCGGATGCCCGGTGCGAGAATCTTCGAAAAGGTGCTCAGGTAGATCACGTTGCCGGTGTAGGTGCCGTCGTCGCCCCGGAACTGGCTGTCGAGGGTGACAACCGCGGGCAGGTGTTCGCCCTCGTAGCGGAGTTGGCCGTAAGGGTCATCCTCGATGATCGGGACGCCGTAGCGGTCGGCCAGTTCGACCAGCCTCTTGCGGCGTTCCAGGTTCAGGGTCGAGCCGGCCGGATTCTGGAAGTTCGGTAGAACGTAGATGAACTTGGGCCCCACACGCAGGGCCTTTTCCAGTTCGTCCACGATCATGCCGTTCTCGTCGGAAGGGACGGAAATGTATTGCGCCCCGTAGGCGTTCCAGGCTTGCAGCGCGCCGAGGTAAGTGGGCGACTCGCACACGATATGATCGCCTTGATTGATGAACACGCGCCCGATGAAATCCAACGCCTGTTGGGAGCCGGAGGTGATCAGGATGTTGTCCGGCGCGATGTCAATCCCGAAGCGGGTCGCGTGGCGGGCGATCATCTCCCGCAGCGGACGGTAGCCCTCGGTGGTGCTGTATTGCAGCGCCTGCGCACCGAACTCGTCCAAGATGGTATTGCAGGCCTCCTTGAATTTCTCGACCGGGAAGACTTCCGGGGCTGGCAACCCGCCTGCAAACGAGAGGATGTCCGCTTGCTCGGTCCACTTGAGCAGCTCCCGGATGATGGAACTTCCCATGCGTTGCGTGCGATTCGCGTAGCGGTATTCCCAAGGTGTCTGCATTCTTTCTCCTTATATCTGATGTGTCACTGCTCGAGACTAAAAAGGCCTGACAGGTGTGCGCTCGCCCCCGAACTAAGAGGGTTCACCCGTCAGGCCTTGGCTGACTTTACGGCAAAAGGATGCCGGACATCACTAATTCGAGAAGTGCTGGTAGCATAGCACTATTATATTACCGTATTTTTGGCAATCGTGCAACGTTTCTTGATTTCCTGGATTTTTTGGGCGCACTTCATGATCTCAGTTTGAGAACTCGAAACAAAGTGAAGAAAGTAGCACCGATGAAGGTAAGCAGGGTCAGGGCAGTGACTCGCAGGATAGTCCACTCCAGGGAAACGTCCGCCTCTCCGTGCGCGATGTCTGTGAGCGCGAGATGACTGAAAGCCATCGCAATAAGAGACAATATGCCGAGAGACAGGGTAATCACGATAGTCTGCTTATACTTGTTCATAATTCTTCCTCCGGTAACAAGAATCTGGCAACCCAACTGAACTTTACTCGAAAGTTTCCGTCAAGGCTTTTGTTGCCTCTGAGGGTGCGCCAGGCGCACCAGGGGTTGTTGAGATTGGATAATATTGATTAAATAGTGTGTTGATTGAGAAACTGTTCCAGTTGTGCCAGGGCAGACGGCATGTTCTTGCGCGCAAACCCGACCCGGAAATGGTTGCCGGGATGGTCGTACATGCTGCCGGGCAGCAGGAGCACACCACTTTCGTGGACGAGTTCATCACAAAATGTTTCCACATCCCCTTTTAGCAGGCGCGGAAAAGCGATAGGGCCTGCTTTGGGACGCACCCACGCGAAACGGTCAGCGCGGCGGGAGAAAAAGTCATCCAGCCGGGCAAGGTTGGACTGGATGATCTGCAAATTCCGCGCCGCGAGCGCTGCGCGGTGGCGCAGGGCCAGCTCGGCCAGGAATTCGCTCGGCGCGCTGTTGCAGATAGTGGTGTAATCCTTGAGCGCGGCCATGCGATTGTAAATATCGGCGTTGCGCGTGGCGATCCAGCCGATGCGCAGACCGGCCAGCCCGTAGGATTTGGACATTACCCCCAACGAAACGGCCAACGGGTTGAGGTCGCAGGCGGAGGGCAGGCGGTCGGCGGGATCGTATTCCAGCTCACGGTAGACTTCGTCGGAGAAGAGCAGGAGGCTGCGTTCCTGTGACAACGAATGCTCCGCGCAGAGCGCGTTCAGGGCCAGGAAGTCGGGGCGCGGCATCAGGGTGCCGGTCGGGTTATGCGGCGTGTTGACGATGACGGCGCGGGTGTTCGGGCGCAGCATCCGCTTGAGCTCATCCAGGTCGAGCGCCCAGCCGTTCTCGGCACGTGCTTCCCAAAAACTTATTTCGCAGCCGATGCCCCTGGCTACCTCGAACAGCGACTGGTAGCACGGCCAGTGGACGATGACGTGGTCGCCGGGGCGGAGCGCGGCGTGCATGAACAGGAAAACGGCTTCCTGCGCGCCGCTGTGGACCAGCACCTGCTCTGGCTGGATGCCGGTGTAGATGCGGCTGATTTCCTGCCGCAGCGAGGGCGCGCCCACTGACTCGGTGTAGCCCAGCCAGTGACGTTGCAGCGCCTCGCCCGAGCCGGGTTCCAATGCCAGCAGGTCGCCCACCGTGAGCGACTCGCAGTCCGAGCTACACAGCAGGTACCGGGCGCTGAATTCGTATTTGGCAAAGCAGCGTTCGAGCTTGAAGGGAGAAAGGTGCATTTGGCATATCCCTTTTTCGAAGTGAAACTATTCCCCATCACATGCAGATCGCGCCGCGTGTCGCTTATGAAACCAGTGCCGCCAACTCCGCCGGTTGGATAACCGGCAACAGGGCGGGCTGAAAATCGCGGCGGTTGCGGGTTACCAGGTAATCCGCCTTGCATTGCACGGCAGCCATCATCTGCACGGCATCCTCGAAGTCTCGGTAGGGCAGGTTAAGCGCCTGCTCGATGGTTGTCCCATCCAGCGGGGCAATGGACAGGAATTGCAGCAGGCTGGTCAGGGTGACGCGCGCCGCGGCGGGCGACTGGTCTTTGGCAACCAGATAGAACAGGGTTGTCAGCGAATGGGGAGCCACAAACCCTTGCACGCGCCCGGTCTCGGCGCAGGCCAAGGCGCGCGCCGAATCCGCGTAGAATGGTTCCCGCTTCTGAAGTACATCGAGGAGCACGTTCAAATCGAACAGCGCTTTAACCGGCGCGGCCATATTTTTCTTCCAGGTGCTTCTTGTAATCCTCAGGCGTCAGTTTGGCTGAAAGCGTCCCGGTTAGCCGTTTGACGGTTGGGGCTTGGTTGAGCAGTTCCTCCTGGGCCGGAATGCGGCGCAGGTATTCGCTAATGAGATTCGTAAGCGTTGTGTTGTGCTTGGACGCGTAGTGTTTGGCGTTTTCCAACAAGGAGAAAGGCAAGCGGATGGTCAATTTGGTCTCTTGCATGGGGCACCTCTTCTGCCGTACAGAATAGCATAATGTTGTACGGCTGTCAATGT
>MNXK01000098.1 GCA_001872165.1 Anaerolineae bacterium CG2_30_58_95 | reverse complement strand
CCATGATGCTGGAGGGGACTGGCTTCGAGGTCCGCGACTTGGGCGTAGACGTACCGCCGGAAACCTTCGTAAAAGCCGCCCAGGATGGCGCACAGGTGATTGGCATGTCCGCGCTGCTCACGACAACCATGGGCCGGATGGAGGAAACGATCGAGGCGCTAAGAGCCGCCGGACTGCGCGAGAAAGTGAAGGTGCTCATCGGCGGCGCGCCGGTGACCCAGGATTTCGCCACTCGGATCGGTGCGGACGCATTTGCCCCGGATGCTTCCAGCGCGGCGCGCATTGCCCGGCAGTTAGTAGCGTGACCTATGACCTACGCACAGCGTACCGACCACCTCAACCCTGAAGGCGCCTATCAAGTGCTTGCCCGCGCCCAGCAGATGGAGGCCGAAGGCAACGAAATCATCCACCTGGAAATCGGCCAACCGGATTTCGAGACCTTCTCCAACGTCAGCCTGGCGGGCATCCGCGCCATCGCCGCGGGGCGCACCCGCTACACCCCACCGGCCGGGACGCCCTCCCTGCGCGAAATCATCGCCGAAGATAGCGGACGGCGGCGGGGGTTACAGTTCCAGCCTGATGAGGTAGTGGTCAGCCCGGGCGCCAAACCGAATCTCTTTTTCCCCACCCTGGCGCTGGTCGAGCCTGGGGATGAGGTCATCTATCCCGACCCGGGCTTTCCAACCTACGAAGCCATGATCCGGGTCGCGGGCGGCGTGCCTGTCCCCGTCCCGTTGCTCGAGGAGAAGGACTTCTCTTTCGATCTGGAAGCCTTCGACCGGTTGGTGAGCACACGCACCCGGTTGATCATCCTGAATTCCCCCAGCAACCCCACAGGCGGTGTGATTCCACCCGCTGATCTGGAACATATTGCCGATCAAGCCCAGCGGTACGACTGCTGGGTGATGTCGGATGAAATCTACGCCCGCATCGTGTACGATGGGCTGAAGGCGCCATCCATTGCATCCCTGCCCGGGATGCAGGCCCGCACGGTCATCGTGGACGGTTTTTCCAAAACCTACGCCATGACCGGCTGGCGGCTGGGGTACGGCATCATGCCGCGCGAGCTGGCGCAGCGCGTCGGATTGCTGCTCACCCATTCCATCGGCTCCACAGCTCAATTCACCCAGGACGCCGGTGTAGAGGCCCTTACCGGGCCGCAAGAGCAGGTGGACGGGGTCGTCGAAGAGTACCAGCGCCGCCGAGACGTGATCGTCGCGGGGTTGAATGCCATTCCCGGCATACGCTGCCAGAAACCTCAGGGGGCCTTCTACGTTTTCCCCAACATCCAGGCGACTGGAATGACCTCAAGCGAATTGGCAAATCTGATTCTGGAACAGGGAAAGGTCGCCCTGCTGCCCGGCTCATCCTTCGGAAAGTACGGCGAAGGCTACCTGCGCCTGTCATACGCGACCTCGATCGAGAACATTCGGCGCGGGCTTGAGCGGATCCAATCCGTTTTGGGAAAATAAACCCTGCAAACCTCGCCCCGCAGCAATTCTGGTCAGAGCCTCTCTTAGCATTTCTACTTCGTCGAGCGTGTTGTAGTGCACCGCGCCGACGCGCACCATGCCGCCCCCTTCCTCCAGACCAAGCCGCTCTGTCACGCCGATGGCGTAGTAATTGCCATCCCAGGCGTAGATGCTATTCTGCGCCAGCTTCTCGGCCACCTGTCGGGGATGCTGTCCTTTCAGCGTGAAGGAAAAAGTCGGCACGCGCTGTTCCAGGAGACGTACGTCCGAAAGCCCGTACAAGGTCAGACCGGGGATGGATTGCAGGGCAGCCAGCAGGGCGCGGCTGAGTTCGAATTCATTCGAGCGAATGGCTGTCATCGCCTTCTTCAACTCCATGCGGCGGCCCCGATAGCCCTCTTCCGCCAACCCCTCGACGTGTTCGCGGCCAAACTCCCGCCCAACCCACTCGAAATACTCGAGCGCGCCCAGCACACCGGCAATCCCCTCGTGGTTTTGGGTCCCGGTCTCGAACTTGCCGGGCAACTCATTCGTCGCCGGACGGACTTTGTAGGCGAATAATTCTTCCAGCATTTTGCGCTTGCCGTACAGGATACCAGCATGGGGTCCAAAGAATTTATAGGCGGAGGAAACCAGGAAATCGCAATCCAGTTTCTGGACATCAATCGGGCCATGCGGGGCATACTGCACCGCATCCACGTAGACCAGCGCCCCGACGGCGTGCGCCATCCCGATGATCTTTGCCACCGGGTTGATCGTACCCAGTGAGTTCGAGGCGTAACCAACAGCAACCAGGCGCGGTTTACGCGCCAGCGCGGCCTGCATCTCCTCCATGTTCAGCGTGCCGTCTTCGGGATGGAAATCCACCCAAATAACTTTGCAGCCTCGATCCTGCGCGGCCAACACCCACGGCGTGACGTTGGCATCGTGATCCAGGCGGGTCACGACGATCTCATCGCCAGCCTTCCAATCCCGCGAAATGGAGCGGCTGATGTACAGGGTCAGGGTGGTCATGTTCGCACCGAAGACGATTTCCTCAGGCCCGCAGGCGTTCAGGAAGTCAGCCAGGGCGCGGTGAGCTTCGTCCAGGATGGCATCTGAAGCGACGCTGGTAGCAAAAGCCCCCTCGTGATTGGCATTGCACTCCAGCAGGTATCTGGTAATCCGGTCGAGGGATTGTTTGGCAATCTGCGTACCGCCGGGATTATCGAAGAAAATCGCTGGGCGGCCGAGAGAAGGGAACTGTTTTCGGATGGAGGCAAGGTCGAGGCTCATATTGTTTTCTCCAGTTATGGTTGCTGACTGCGCAACCATTAAGCACGAACGCCTGGGTGAGGGGGGCACCCAAGCGTTCGTGCCATTATGATACACTAAACTTTCTGAAAATGCAAGGGTTTTTTATGCAAATCTAGCCGAAACCAATTTTTAGCGTTGAGACCCAGCCGGCTGGATTATCTGCAAATTTGCAGTATAATTGCAAATATGCAGGAACCGTCTTATATTCCCAGAAGTATCGAATCCTTCGTTAGAAAAGCAACGCGCGAATTTCCAGCCGTCGCGCTGGTGGGACCGCGCCAATCGGGAAAAACCACGCTTCTCGAACAGTTGTTTGGGGAAACGATCCCCATAGTTTCGCTGGAGCCGCCCGATGTTCGTTTGAGTGCGTTGAATGACCCGCGCGGTTTTCTTGCCTTGTATCCTCCCCCCATTGTGTTCGACGAAATCCAGTATGTCCCTGGCCTGTTGCCATACATCAAAGAAAAAATTGATGAGCGCCGGAATCAGGCTGGACAATTCATTCTCACAGGTTCACAAAACCTGCTTCTCATGCAACATGTAACCGAAAGCCTGGCAGGACGCGCCGCAATCTTGAAGTTGCTCCCACTATCGCGTTGGGAACTCTTCCGAATACCAATGCGTTCCCTTCCATGGGAAACTGCATCGTCAACTGAATTGCCACCCCAAACATCAAAAGAATTATGGACGCAAATCCTGCGCGGCTTCTATCCCGAACTCGGGCGCGATCCCGCACGCGAGGCGCGCCTGTGGCAGGCGAGTTACGTGCAGACGTATCTGGAACGCGACCTCCGTAACCTGCGAAACATCGGCGACTTGACCCTCTTCCAAACCTTCCTGCGCGCGCTGGCGGCTCGCAGTGCGCAAATCCTGAACCTGAGCCAGCTCGCGAGGGATGTGGGTGTTTCGGTCAATACCGCCAAAGACTGGCTGTCCATCCTCGAAGCCAGTTTCCAGATCTTTATCCTGCGCCCGTACTACGCAAATATCGGAAAGCGATTGATCAAGTCCCCAAAAGTCTATTTCACGGATACGGGCCTGCTGTGTTACCTGGTCGGCCTGCGTGACATCGAACATGCCATGGCTGGACCGATGGGCGGCGCGATCTTCGAGAATTTCGTAATCGCCGAATTGCTCAAGATTTTCCTCCACCGCGGCGAGGAGCCAAACCTGTATTACTGGCGCACCGCCGAAGGTTCTGAAGTGGATTTGATCGTGGATACGCAGGGACAATTGATCCCGATCGAGATCAAACAAACCGAAACGCCGCATCCAAAAATGGCAAAGGAGATCGTTTCTTTTCAGCAGACGTTCAAGAGCAAGGCAGGGAAAGGATACGTTCTGCATCCTGGCAATCTGGTTTTGCCGCTGGGAAAGGATGTGGTTGCTTTTCCATTGGGCAGGTTATAACCCAAACTTCGGAAGTTTTGGCCCCCTCCCGCCTTCCCCCAAATTCCAAAGAGCGTGGAAATTGGGGGAAGGCGGGGGAAGGGGGCAAATTGGCTGACAACCTAAAAATGGACTCGGCCGATCGCCAAGTCCATTTTCGTTACTACTCTCTATTCTCTATTTTCTACTCGCTTGGAACAAAATACACATCCGTCGGCTTCAACTTGGAATTGCGCAGGAAGCGCGGCTTCACCTCCATGCCAATCCAATCGAGGGTCGCGGCATTCGGATCCACGCCCATCAGGCGCGTGAGCAGGAGCGTGTTCACGCCCTCGAACTCGATCAGCGCCAGCACGTACGGCGT
Organism: Anaerolineae bacterium CG2_30_58_95; assembly: GCA_001872165.1. GTDB lineage: Bacteria > Chloroflexota > Anaerolineae > Anaerolineales > Villigracilaceae > CG2-30-58-95. Next base: position 1,451 of record MNXK01000098.1, on the reverse strand, counting down.
TTCGGGCAGGAACTCCTCCGAGCCGAAGAAGCAGACGGTGAAGGCATGCACTTTGGCCGTCCGCTCGGTGATGTCAATCCAGCGCGTCTCCTCGCCGCTGTACATATCCGCGCCGCGCGGCATGGCGTAGGTGTAGCCGCTGTCCGGCTCCTGGCTGGCGATGATGCGCTTGTTGGTCAGCGCCGCGAACCAGGGGCTGTCTTGAGCGTAGGAGTGCAGGTAGGTAATCTTGTAATCCTGCTCGATGACGATGGGCGCCATCTTCTTGAGAAAAGCCAGCGAGTCGGGGTCGGTCTCCACGGGAAACGGGATGCCGTGAACGATGTAACCGCCCAGGGTTTCTTCTCTTCGAGAGGGTAATTTAGCCATGTGAGTCTCCTTACGTTTTACGCATTACGTTTTTGCTGCCCGTAAAGCGTGAAACGTAAAACGTAATCAGCCTGCCCGTTCCAGAACGGAAACGCTGACGTAAGTACCGGTACCGGCGTGACTGTGGATGGCGCCCCGCTTCGCATCCTTGACCTGGAGATGGTCGTCGCGAAAATGCTTTTTGATCGTCCCCTGGAGTTGCCAGATGGCGAAGACGGCCTGCATCAGCCCGGTCGCGCCGACGGGGTGCCCGCAGGCGATCAGCCCGCCGGAGGGGTTGACCGCACATTCGGGCTTTTCAGGCAGGTTCAGGCCGTAGTCAATGCCCGGCATGAAAGCCTTGCCCGAAGCGGCGAACGGCCCGCCCTCGCCGTAGCGGCACAATCCCATGTCCTCGTACGTCTGCATTTCGCTGGAGGTGTAGGCATCGTGTAATTCGACGAAATCCAGTTCATGCAGAGGGTCTGAGACGCCGGCCATCTTGTAGGCCATGTTGCCCGCTGTGCGTCCGGCGCGGAACGAGTGGACGCCGGGGTAGCGCGTGCCGTGATCCCAGAGTTTTTTGTAATAGGCGCGCGTATCGTCCGAGTTCTTTTCCTGCTCGGTGGCGTAGTCGCGCATGAAGGTATCGTAATCGAAGTGCGGACGGTCGGCCATGCGCATGGCGTCCGTGCCGCGCCCGATGCCGGTCACTTTCACGAGCGGACGGGCGATCTTCGCCCCCGCGGCTTCCAGTTTTTTCAGCCCCTCTTCCGAGGCCAGCACCGTCACCGCCGCGCCATCGGACATGACGCAGATGTCGAGGCGGGTAAGCGGCCAGGCCACCATCGGCGAATTACGCACATCCTGCACGGAAATGCGCTGGCTCTTCTGGGCATAGGAATTATAGAGCGCGTTGGTGTAATTCTTGACGCTGACGTGCGCCAGTTGTTCGGGCGTGGTGCCGAACTCCTTCATGTGGCGCGTCACCATCATGGCGTAATAACCTGAATAAAAACCCCCGACGGGATAGTCGAACGACACGTCCGAAGCCAGGGCGATGAACTCATTGCCTTTCCAGGTTTCCACATGGGACATGCTCT
>MNXK01000106.1 GCA_001872165.1 Anaerolineae bacterium CG2_30_58_95 | reverse complement strand
TGCAGCTCGATCAGGGGAAGATCGGGTTCGATCATGACTTATGTTCGTGTTCCTCTTCTTGACCTTCGCCCGGCTTCACCTGCCATGCGTTGAACTGCGCCACCAGCCGGCCGGGGATGCGTCCCCCCATCAGCACGCTGCCGCGCCCGTGCTCCACGCGCTCGATCTGGCCGGCCTCGTGGAACAGTGAGATCAACGCTCCCTGCTGATAGGGCAGGCGCACAAGGACGGGCGTATAAGTCTCGTAGAGCGCGCTGCGCAGGGAAGCCAGCATGTCAGGGATGCCGTCGCCGGTGCGGGCGGATATGGCCACGGATTGCGGGTAATGCTGGACGGCGGCGCGCGCCGCCTGCGGGTCCGCAAGACGGTCTATTTTGTTCAGGGCGGTGAGCACCGGGACGTGCCCGGCGCCGATTTCCGCCAGAGTCTGGTGGACAGATTCCGCCTGGCTGCTGGCGTTGGGATGTGAAATATCCACCACGTGCAGGAGCAGGTCGGCTTCGGTGATCTCTTCCAGCGTGGCGCGGAAGGCGGCGATCAGCGTGGTGGGTAACTTTTGTATGAAGCCGACGGTATCCGTGAACAGGGCCTGGTACCCGCCGGGAAGCTCGACGCGGCGCGTGGTCGGGTCGAGCGTGGCGAACAACTTGTCGGCCGTGTAGATGTCGGCTTTTGCCACCCGGTTGAGCAGCGTGGACTTACCGGCGTTGGTGTAGCCGACCAAAGCCACGATGGGGATGCGCGAGCGCTTGCGCTGGAGGCGGGAGCGACCCCGGTGGGCGCGCACCTTTTCCAGCTCGCGCTTCAGATGGGCGATGCGGCTGCGGATGTTGCGCCGGTCCACTTCCAGTTGCGTTTCGCCCGGGCCGCGCAGTCCCACCCCGCCGACCGAACCGGAACGACCGCCCCCGCCGCCGGCCTGCCGCGCCAGGTGCGTCCAGGCGCCGGTCAGGCGCGGCAGGTAGTACTCGTATTGCGCCAGCTCGACCTGCAACATACCCTCGCTGGTGTGCGCGTGTTGGGCAAAGATATCCAGGATCAGCGCCGTGCGGTCGAGGATGCGGACGTTGACCCCCAGCAATCGCTCCAGCTCGCGTTGGTGGCGCGGCGAGAGCTCGTCGTCGAAGATGACCACCTGCGCCAGCGTCTCTTCGGCCAGCGCCTTCAGCTCGGTCACTTTGCCGGAGCCGATGAAAGTTGCCGCGTCGGGGTGATCCAGCTTCTGGGTCAGCTCGCCGACCACTTCCAGGCCGGCCGTATCCGCCAGCAGGGCCAGCTCGGCCAGCGAATCTTCGAGCGAAAGGAGGCGCTTCCGGGCAAAGTGGTAGCCTGCAGTCTGGCTACCAGGATGGTGGCCCGATGTATGGCTACCGTATAGCTCGACGCCGACCAGGAAGGCGCGCTCGCGCGGCGGTGTGGTCGGAACAGGGACTTTTTTTGCCACTCAGGATTCCTCTTTCTGATTGATTTCGAGGCCGAGAAGCCGGGCCAGTTCGGAATCGGGCGAGGTTCTTTTGGATGCTTATACAGACTAAGTTTACTGCTTCTTGGGTAAATCCGCAAACGTTTCGATTTCTAAACCGCGAAGGCGCGAAGACCGCCAAGGAAGATTAACCTTCGCGAAGTTGATGAAACTTCGCGTCCTTCGCTGCTTCGCGGTTAATTTTAGCGTTCCTGTTCCGAAATCCAGGCCAGGAGCGTCTCACCAACAGCTTGCAGGCTGCCTGCCGAAACCTTATCGGCGGTGTCGGCGGTGGTGTGCCAGTAAGGGTAGTCGAAATCAATGATATCCACAGCCGGGATTCCAGCCTGGATGAACGGGATGTGATCGTCCAGAATGCTGTATTTCGGAACAGGGATGAACGCCTCGCCATAACCCAGCCTGGCCGCCTGCGCCCATATCTGCGCCGCGATCCGCGCATCGGAGTTTTTCTCGAAATAGATGTTCAGGTCCGCGTCGCCGATCATGTCGAGGATGATGGCCGCGCCCGGTTTTTGGTCGAGCGCGGTGACGAAGGCGCGCGAACCCAGCAGCCAGTCCCAGCCGGGCAGGTCGCCGTTATCTTCGGCGTCGAAAAATACCAGCCAGACCGGGAGGCTGTCACCTGACAGGGCGCGGGCCAATTCGAGCAGGACGGCCACGCCCGAAGCGCCGTCGTTCGCGCCCGGCACCGCTGCGGACCGTTTGCCTGGATCCGGGTCCCGGTCGGCGGCCAGCCGGCTGTCGTAGTGCGCGGCCAGGATGATCTGCGGCGGCTGGTCCGACCGGCGGGCGACGACATTCTGGATGGGATGCCCCATCCGCGCCGCTTCCTGGACTTCGGCCTGCCAGCCCGCCGAGGCCAACTCGTCCCGTATCCATTTTACGACCTGCTCATGTGCCTGGCTGCCGGGCGTGCGCGGCCCAAGTGAAGTCTGGTATTGCACGTATTGCAGAGCCTTTTCCCCATCGAAATCGCCGGAAGGGGTGTAAGGAAAAACCCATGCCTTTGCCGCGTACCAACCCAAAAGTCCAGCCAGGATCAGGCCGAAGAGGGTTACGAGAATGTGAATTGAGAGTCGAAGTCTCATAACGACGGAAAACCTGCCACTTCCTGTCATTCTGAGGGCGTACTTCCCTGCACCGAACGCAGGACGGTGTGCCCGAAGAATCCCCTCTAAAGAGGGAGACCCCTTCGCAGGCTCAGGGCAGGCTCTTCGTTCGCTGAAGAACGCTCACTCAGGGTGACAGCTTTTTAGACAGCCTCTAATTCTTCCAGGAAACGATCCAGATCCAGCTTGGCGCGTTCGGCGTAGGCTTTTGCCCGCTCGCGCCTGCCCATACGCTGATCTGTCTCCAGTGGAGGCAGGATGCCAAAATTGGCCTTCATCGGCTGGAAGTCGGCCAGGTCGGCGTGGGTGATGTAATGGCACAGCGCGCCGAGCATGGTCGTGACTGGCAGCGTGATGGGGGATTGGCCTTGCAACAGGCGGGCCGCGTTCCAGCCAGCCAGCAGGCCGGTGGCGACGTTGCCCAGGTAGCCTTCCACGCCCGTTATCTGACCGGCGAAGAACAGGTCGGCGCGGCGGTGGAATTGCAGGCTGGGGCGCAGTACCTTCGGCGCGGCGATGAACGTGTTGCGGTGCAACTGCCCGTAGCGGACGAATTCAGCCTTCTCCAGCCCTGGGATCATTCGCAGGATGCGCTTTTGTTCGGGGAAGGTCAGGTTGGTCTGGAAGCCGACCAGGTTGTAGAGGCTGCCCGCCAGGTTATCCTGGCGTAACTGGACGACGGCGTAAGGGCGTTTTCCGCTGTGGTAGCCGATTGCGCTACCATTATGCGGGTCGGTCAGGCCGACCGGACGCATCGGCCCGAAGGCCAGCGCCTCGCGCCCGCGCCGCGCCAGTATCTCGACCGGCAGGCAGCCCTCGAAGAAATGGTGCGCGCCAGCCTTGACGCCCCCCTCGACTTCTTTCTCGAAATCCCGCAGTTGGATGCGTTCCGCTGAAATCAACGCCGCGACGAAGGCCTCATATTCCGCTTGTGTGAGCGGGCAGTTGATGTAGTCGCCCTCGTCTTGTTCCCCCTTACCATAGCGCGAGGCGCGGAAGGCAACTTCCATGTTGATTGATTCCAGGCTGACGATGGGCGCGATGGCGTCGTAGAAATGCAAATGCTCTTCGCCGGTCAGGTCCGCGATGGCTTTCGAGAGGCTGGCGGAGGTCAGCGGGCCGGAGGCGAGGATGGCCGGGCCGGATGGGATGCCGGTCACTTCCTGGCGGCGGATTTCGATGCGCGGGTGGGATGCGATCCGCCCGCTGACCAGTCGGGAGAAGGCGGCTCGATCCACGGCCAGGGCGCTGCCAGCCGGCAGGGCTGCTGCCTCGGCGCATTCCAGCAGCATGGAATCGAGGCGGCGAAGCTCGTTCTGGAGCACGCCCGAGGCCCGGTCTGGCAGCCTGGAGCCGAGCGAATTCGAGCAGACCAGCTCAGCCAGGTCGCCGGTCTGGTGCGCGCCGGTCGAGACGGTTGGGCGCATTTCGTAGAGCTGCACGCGCAGCCCTCTTTGGGCGGCCTGCCAGGCGGCTTCACTGCCAGCCAGTCCGCCGCCGATGATGGTCAAATCTGGTGTGGTGGACATCTTCGCGCTGATTGTACCATCTTGAGACTTTTCCCCAGGAACCCGGTTTCTTGGAGAAACCAGGTTCCTTTTTCAGGTGAACTATTTGCATAAACAACCTTGCAATGTCCATAGCCTTTTAAACGCAAAAATCGGGCATAGTTCCCGATTTTTTCTCAACAAGGAAAAGGTCATGTTACCAGCCTTCCTCATCAATTCATCCACAGAGCGGGTGATGGGATTCGAACCCACGATATCTTGCTTGGGAAGCAAGCGTTCTACCACTGAACTACACCCGCGCGCTAAAGTGATTATACCAGCCCGAATCAGCGTGTCAAGACTGGCGGTTCGAGAGCCGGTTGGCAAACTCGAATAACGCCTCTCCCGCCTCTCCTTGCGGATTGGCCTGGCGCAGGGACTGCAACGCAAGGTCGGTCATTCGGTCGGCGGTTTCCTGGGTAAAGACTTTCGCTCCTTCGCGCATAAGCTGCTCGGCCAGAATTGGGACTTCCTCGGCGCTGACCGGACCCTCGGCTCGGCGCCGCGCAAACGGCCCATCCTGCCCGAGGCCGTACAGCACCGGCAGGGACTTTTTGCCTGTGACCAGATCCGAGTCAGTGGATTTGCCCGTCAGGGCGCTGTCGCCCCAGATGCCCAGGTAGTCGTCGTGCACCTGGAAGGCCAGGCCGAGATAATGCCCGAAATCCCGGTAAGCCTCCTGGGTCGATTCGTCTGCGCCGCCCAGGATCGCACCGATGTGCGTACAGGCCGAGAGCAGCGCAGCCGTCTTCCCGGCGACCATCGGCCAGTAATCCTTGACGGTCAAGCCGGGCTGGCTTTCGTAGGACATGTCCAGGTACTGGCCGCGCGTCAGGTCCAGGCAGGCCCGGTCAATGACAGCCTCGGCCTTGAGCGCCACATCCGCCGCGAACCTGTCCTTCAACTCAGACAGCGACAGGTGCGCCAGGATGAAGAGCGCGTCGCCGACGTTGATGGCGTGCGCCTCTCCCCATTTCTTCCAGATCGTGGGCCGGCCTCTCCGCAGGTCGCTTTTATCCTGGATGTCATCGTGGACGAGTGAGAAATTGTGGATGAGTTCCACGCAGGCCGCGGCAGGTAGCGCAAATTGCCAATTTGCGCTACATGAGGCTGTGGTGAGTAGCACCAGCCGCGGGCGGATGCGTTTCCCCTGCGCCTCCGCGCCCGCGCCTTCGCCTGTCCAGCCCATGTGATAAGTGAGCATCTCGTAGAAGGGGCGCGTGCGCGGCTCGTCCAGCCGTGCAACCTGGCGCTGGAGTTCGGCTTCGATGGCGGGGAGGATGGATTCGATGAAAACCTTCAGACTCATGTTCCCTACTTCGGCTTCGCTCAGTGCAAGCCTAGCCCTCTCCCAATGGGAACCCCACAGGGGTGCTTCGCGAAGGGGACTCGTCGCATTTGAAATGGGAGGGTGAAAGGACACGTCACACGATCAATCGTGCAGGTGTACAAGCATTTGCGCCAAGCTTGCCCATTCGACAAAATCCATGTCGTCGCCGGTCTCACCTGAAATGTATTTTCTAAAGAAGTCAATTGTGCTCATGTCGTATTGCTTTTCGTATCCAGCAAGCACTTCCTTGATTGACTTGATTTGGCGGACGGCGCGAATCTCCGCATCAATGTCTTCATCTGTAATCCCAGTTTCTTCGGCTTGCGCGCGAGCCTGTATTAACGCTTCGTCAAATTGCTTTTCTATTTCATCCTTGCTCATGCTTTTAGCGCGTTCCTGCATGGCTTGTATCTCGGCTTTAATCTCTTCCTGAGTTTTTATATGCAAGTCGAGTGTAGCCAGTTTATCGGCAATTTTACGCAATCTTTCAATTTCCTTGTTTTCGTTCATAGCTCAATTATACATCCGTGTTTTGCTCGACCAACTTTCCAACTTTCAAACCTTCCAACGTCCCAATTCCCGCCGCGAACATCGCCACCTCGATCTGCATCTTTGTCAACTTTATCATCTCAACTGCCTTCTCCGTTGAGACAACATGACGCGGCAATTTCATCTAGCACTTCAAAAATGTTAATGGGCTTTCCCGATGTTACTTCTCCCGTTTCGCCATCGTGGATATGATGCGAGAAGTTTTTGAGTTTGGGGAAGTGCTTTGTATTATCCCATCGACGAATGAGGCGATTATCTTTATCTGCCCAATGATAGGAGTAGGTTTTTATCTGTAGTTCCCCCTTGCCAACCTGTTCGATGTACTCGTAGAATTCTAGATAACTTCCGTTTGAAATGATAATCCGGGCGCGAATATGGGCTGTTTCAGGGTTGCTGTATTCACGGATAATTCTGAATCCGGAGAGAAAAGAATCAGATCCAAGGCGATCTTTGACCGACTCTAGATAATTGACGGGTTTCATGCTTTGTCTTTGTCGGAGAGCCTGGCTATCTGCTTTCGCAAGTGACCCGCCATTTGGAATAATCCCGCCCACTCCACGTAATCCATACGGTCGTCTGTTTGGCCTGACTCGTATTTCGCGAAGAACGCAGCGGATGTCATGTCGTATTGTCGTTCGTAGTCTGCCATTACTCTTTGGATTTCATCCAACTGCATCTGGAGTCGGCTGACTTCGAAGTCAAGCGCCT
>MNXK01000110.1 GCA_001872165.1 Anaerolineae bacterium CG2_30_58_95 | reverse complement strand
GGGGTTTGAATCGAAGTTATAGGGCGTGTAATGAAAGCCAAACCTGCCGGCTTGCTTCTGCCACTGCTCATAATGTATGAGCAAATGTTCGCGGTCAATCGGGTAGGAAATCTCCGCCGTGTAAGTCTCATTGCCCTGTTCGTCTGTGACCTTCTCGAAGCCGTCTTTCTTCACCAATGCCAGCGCCACTTCCACTGTCTCTTCGACGGTTTCATATTGCGAGGTCTGCTTTTCGATTTGCTTTGCCAGTTCGGTGTAATGCGAAACGGGCAAGGCTCCTTCGGGGTACATGCGGCGCAATTCGCTCAAAAGGTCGAAGGCTTCCAAACGATAATTGCGCGCCAAATCTTGCGCGGTGGTGTACAGATCAAAGGTATCTACATCGTACAATGTTGCAACGCGGTCGGCGACTTGCAGTTTGCCGCTCTCGCTGGGTGTGTAGGCGATGACTGCGCCCTTATCCGCGCCGATGGCGGGACGCGTCAAATGAATGGGTTGTCTCGCTTTCTCCACGCGTTGGACACTGCGAATGACTCTGCGGAGGACCAGCGGAGGCAGTTCCACTTTTTTCAGGGTGATGATGGCTCGTTTGCTATGCGTCTCGCCGCCGAGCAACGCGGCAAATGTCTCGCCGTAGGTTTCCTGTAACTGGCGGTCGAGCACGCTTCGATTTTCAATCGAAAGATAAATACGTGCCTTTTTTTCGTTGCCCGCCACCTGCCGCAGACAACGCGAAGCGGCTTGCAGGACAAAGTTGTTACTGCTTCTGAGCTGCCGCGCCAGCGCGCAGGCGAACAGCGATGGCACGTTCCAGCCTTCCACGCCGCGATCAACCAAAAGAGCGAGACGATGCGGCGAGTCCTTTGATTTGAAGCGGTCGAAGTCCGCCTTGCTTTCCTTCTTGGTGTGATGTTCTAAAATCAACGCGGGCGAAAGTCCGATCTTCGTCAGCATGGTTTCGATGATCGGGCGCAGTTCGGCTACGTCATCGGTTTGCGGGAAAAAGATTGCCAGTTTGGCGGGTGTGCCATCGGGAAGCGCAACCTTGCCATAGGTTTTGAAAAAGTCCTCCACCACAAACGAAAGATACTCATTCTCATTGCCCTTAAAATCAATGCCGTAAATATTGCCCGCCACTTCCTTCAAAATGCCATCGCGTATGCCTTCTGAAAGTCCATACCAGATCACGACGTCGCGCAAGGGTTGTCTCTGGAAAAATGGCGTACCCGTCGTATTGATCACACACACCAGTTGCGTTTCATGGGTTTGGCGTGCTTCTGATGCAGAATGCGGATTATGCAGATAATCCACTGTCTTGCGGACTTTCTTCAAACCCGCGTCCATTTTCTGACCATAAGTATGGTGCGCCTCATCGGAGAATATTGCCAACTTGGGCAAACTCGCTATGGCTTGCAAGCGCAAATTCGCAATCTCGGCTTTGGCCTCATCTTCCTTTTCCATGTCAAACAGAGTCGGCATGTCGCTCTTGCGAATGGTCTCTTTCTGGATGCGGATTTTCTCTGTGTTGGTGACAATCACATTCCACGAACTGCCGCGCGTGACAGGAATATCAGGGTCGCCGTCGCGGGTGAAAGTTAACTTGAGCGTCGCCGCAAACGACTTATACATACGCGGTGGCAAGACTGCTTCATAATTCATCTCCGCCAATTCGCGCAAACTCTCGATGATGGTTTTGCCCGGGGCAAACACCAGCGCGTTCTCCACAAAGCCGTTATCGGGATATTCCTGCGCCATTGCAAATTCGGTCGCGAAGATTGCGCCAATCAATACTGTCTTGCCCGCGCCCATTGCCAGCGCAAGAATGTAACTGGGGTAATCGAGAGTCAGCGTTTCGCGTACTGTTTCAAGATGGAACTCTTTTACAAAGTCCGCATCGGTTTTGATGAAACCCAGCAATGCGTCCATATCGTAATCCGCGCGACCGAACGCTTCATCGGGAATGCCAAAGGCTTCGAGTAGTTCTTTCTTCTTGGGGAATAACTTTTGATACAGGTCAAAGATATGCGGCGTCTGTTCCACCAGTCGCAAATACCAGCAGGTTTCCAATGCCCTTAGCTGTGGCGCGCGCAAACGGAAAGCAGGCACATCCGGTTGGCGCGCCCACTCCAAAATCTCAGCAATCGCGGGAAACTCATCGTGCTTATATCCATCTTCCCGCCATGCCGTAACGTGCATTGAAAGTGCTTCGTAAAGTTGCATTAGGTAATTTCCCTGATGAGACAAGCATACAGGAAAAAACACGCCAGCGCAAGAGGCCAACTGCTAATCGCCAACAGTTAACAATTTCAAAATCTCCACTGTCTCCCTCTTTCCTCCCCACATTCTCCCCGCCCGGCCATTGCGCGTCCACGGACGTTGCAGACCAGCAGAGAGCGGAGCAAGCGGACGCTGATCTCTTTGACCATCCTGTTCCTCCTGAAATAGACGCCGTGATTGTCATACCGCGATCTTATTCCAGGAAGAACAGAACCTATGCTTTTTTATGTGGCTGTCCGCGCCCACGCTGACCCTGTTCAGGAAGCTTTATTCGGTTTTCAAAGTGCAATGGTATAATTTTGTCGATTGTTACCAAGACGTATCTGTGGTTAAAAACGAATTTCACCTGTGCCAGGTACTGGCAAAACACTCTCTAGCACCAACTTCTTGCAGAAACGAGGACCCAGACATGAAGAAAAAGCGTAATTTCTATCCAGTGTTCGTCGTGATCGTGTTCTTCCTGTTCATCTTCCTGCACCAGACGGATAAGCTGCTGATCGGCTCTTTGCAAATCCCAATCAGCGGCGCCTTCCACTTGAATGACTTGCAATGGGGATTGGTCAACTCCGGGGCGCTGATCGTCGGCACGATCCTCTACCCCCTTTGGGGTTATCTCTACGACCGCTACGCGCGCGCCAAGCTGCTGGCGCTGGCCTCGCTCATCTGGGGCTTGACGACCTGGCTGAGTTCGTTGGTGCGGACGTACCCGCAGTTCCTTGCCACGCGTGCCTCCACCGGCATTGACGATTCTTCCTATCCGGGCCTTTACAGCCTGGTGGCAGATTACTTCGGCCCCAAGATACGCGGCAAAGTCTACGGCATCTTGCAGGTGCCTCAGCCGCTTGGCTATTTGATGGGCATGATCCTGGCTCTGATGATCGCCCCCTTGCTGGACGGGAAAATCTTCCACCTGGAGGGCTGGCGCACCATTTTCCTGATCACTGGTTCGTTGGGCATCGTCATGGCGGCTGTCATCTTTTTCGGCATCAAAGATATGCCGCGCGGCAAGGCCGAGCCGGAGTTCGAGGGTATGGAAGAGATCGGCCAATTCCGCTTCTCTTGGGCCGCTACCAAAGACGTACTAAAGAAGCGCACGATGTGGTTCATCTTCCTGCAAGGGTTTGCCGGCGTCTTTCCCTGGAACGTGATCACCTACTTCTTCATCGGTTACCTGTTGACCGAGCGCGGTTATGACAACAACTCCGTCCTCTTTGTCATGGCGCCGGTCATCCTCATCCTGTCCGCAGGATACTTCGTCGGCGGCGCATTGGGCGACTGGCTGTTCAAACGCACCAAGAAAGGCCGCATCCTCGTCTCCAGCGCGGGGGTCATCCTGGGCGCCGTCTTTCTTCTTTTGGCCCTGCTGACGCCAGTCGAAGAGCGCACCACCTTTTTCATCCTGATGGCTCTGACCGCGCTCTTCATGCCGTTCTCTTCGCCCAACGTGCTCTCGACCATTTTCGACATCACACTGCCCGAGGTGCGCTCGACGGCCCAGGCGATAGAATACTTCATCGAGAACAGCGGCGCGGCGCTGGCGCCCATCATCGCCGGGGCAATTGCCCTTGCTACGACCAAACAGACCGCCATTTTGAGCATCTCTGTCTCCACCTGGGTATTGTGCTTCTTCCTGTACCTGGGAGCGCTGTTCTTCGTGGACGGCGACATCAAGACGCTGCGCGCTCAAATGGCGGCGCGCGCGGATGCTGAACGCACAAAGGCGAAAGCGTGAAACGTAAAGCGTATTGCGTAAAACGTAAGGCGTAATTTACGTTTCACGTTTTACGTTTTACGGATCCCGATTTATGGAAATCATCCACCTCAACCCCGCCAATCGCAAGCGAGTGCGTGACTTCCTCTCCCTGCCCTTCCGCATCTACCGCGACATTCCGCAGTGGGCGCCGCCCCTGGCGATGGACGAGCGCGCCCGCCTGGACCCGCGCCGCTATCCGTTTTACAGGCATTCTGCCGCCGCCTTTTTCCTCGCTTACGAAAGCGGACAGGCCATTGGCCGCCTGGCCGTGCTGGACAACCGTCTCTACAACGACTACAACCACGAGAAGACGGCTTTCTTCTATCTCTTCGAGTGCGAAAATAACCTGGCAGCCGCGCGCGGACTCTTCACGCTGGCCTTCGACTGGGCGCGCCGGCGTGGTCTGAATAAAATCTTTGGCCCGAAGGGCTTTACCGCGCTGGACGGCTTGGGGCTGCTGGTCAAAGGCTTCGAGCGTCGTCCGGCCTTTGGGCTGCCGTACAACCTGCCCTATTATCCCGAACTGATCGAGGCGCTGGGTTTCGAGAAAGCCAACGACATCCTCTCCGGCTACATGAGTGCAGACATCCAGTTTCCGCAGCGCATCCACGAGCTTTCGGCGCGCATCCAGCAGCGGCGCGGTTTGCACATCGCCCGCTTCCGCACGCGCCGCGAACTGCGCGCCATGCTCGGCGGCCTGAAGGCGCTCTATAACGGCGTGCTGGCTGGCGCGCAGGGCGGCACGCCCATCACCGACGAGGAAGTGAACGCACTGGCGAACCAGATGCTCTGGTTTGCCGATCCCAGCCTGATCAAGATCGTGATGAAAGACGATCAGCCGGTCGGCTTCCTGTTCGCCTACCCGGATCTTTCCGCCGCGCTGCAAAAGACGAAAGGCCGCCTCTTCCCCTTTGGCTGGATCACCATCCTGCGCGAACTGCGCACCACCGACTGGATCAACATCAACGGCGCGGGGATGATCGCCGAATATCGCGGCTCAGGCGGGACGGCGATCTTATATAGCGAAATGTTCAAAAGCGTGACCGAGAATCAGCGCTACCACCATGCCGAGGTGGTGCAGATTGGCATGGAGAACGAAAAGATGCAGCGCGAGTTGCAGAACTTTGGGATAGATTTTTACAAGATGCACAGGCTTTACCGACGGAGTTTACAAACCTAACCCCTCG
>MNXK01000052.1 GCA_001872165.1 Anaerolineae bacterium CG2_30_58_95 | reverse complement strand
TCGGTCAGCCAGGGGACGTAGTCGCTCGGCCCAACGTGCACATCCTCCGCCGGGAGTTTGTAGGGCAGCATGGCGGTCACCGCGCCGGTCTTGGAAACCTTCTTGGATTCCAGGCGCTCGCGCTCCAGCATGTTGAGGAAGTCGGTATTTCCGCCGAAGTTGAGCTGGTAGGTGCGATCCAGGCGCACGCCGCGATCCACGAACAGGCTGGTCAGGACGCGGTGCAGGATGGTCGCGCCGACCTGGGACTTGATGTCGTCGCCGAGGATGGGCAGTTTCTTCTGGCGGAAGCGTTCGGCCCAGTACTCGGAGGAGGCGATGAAGACCGGGATGCAGTTGACGAAGGCGCAGCCAGCCTCCAGCACTTGCTCGACGTACCACTTGGTCGCCATTTCTGAGCCGACAGGCAGGTAGGAAACGACCACGTCGGTCCTGGTCTCTCTGAGCAGCTTGACGATGTCGGCGGTGGGACCCGGAGCCTTCTCGATGACCTGCAAGAGATACTTGCCCAGGCCATCGTGGGTCATGCCGCGCACCACCGGGACGTTCAACCTGGGCACGTCGGTGAACTTGTAAGTATTGTTCGGTTCGGCGAAGATGGCCTCGGCCAGGTCCTTGCCGACCTTGGTCACGTTAATGTCAATGCCGAGGGTGAATTCAATGTCATGGATGTGGTAGCCTCCCAAGTTGACGTGCATCAAACCGGGAACGCTGGCGTCATCCGCTGTGTCTTTGTAGTAATGCACACCCTGGATGAGCGAGGAGGCGCAGTTCCCCACGCCGATGATCGCCACACGTACTTTTTTCTTGCTCATGGATGGAAATCTCCTTTTCGATGAAGTAGAATTTGTAGTGTTAGTGGAGTGCAAAATCTCCCGATTTTGCACCGAAGTCGGAGACTTCGGACTCCTTTAAAGCCGTCACTACTGTTTCTTTTTTGGTGAAACACCAGTATAATCCAATCAGCCAACTATGAACCAAAATGAGCGAATTCGACACCTTGAATACCTGGTTGGGCTTGCCCGCAACTTGAGCGAGTCCCTGGAAGTGGACGCCTTCCTCCAATTGATCATTTCTGCCGCCTGCGAAATGACAGGCAGTGAAGTTGCCTCCATTTTAGAGCCAGCCGAAGAGTCCGGACAGCTTCACTTCCTGGCAACGCCCTGGTTCCATCGCGACTTGCTCCGCTCGGTCAAGGTCCCGATAGAAGCCAGCCTGGCGGGTTGGGTTTTCCAAAATGTTAAACCCATCATCGTAGCGGACGTTACCGCCGAGCCGCGTCACTACAAGGGGGTGGATGAGGCGGATGGGTTCGAGACCCGCTCGCTCCTGGCCGCGCCAATCGTCTACAAGGGCGAAACCCTGGGCGTTCTTGAAGCGGCCAACAAGGCTGGGCAGGAACATTATACCGAAGAAGATGTCTCACTCCTGGAGAGTCTGGCTGCGCTGGCCGCGATTGCCATGCAGAACACGCGCCAAATGAGCAAGGTCAAGGAATCCTTCGATGAGATGGGCCAGCTCGACCAGATGAAGAGCGATTTCATTGCCATCGCCTCGCACGAACTGCGTACGCCGCTCGGCCTCATCCTGGGACACGCGGCCTCTCTCCGCGAAGCCGTTGCCGAAGAACAACGCCCGGACGTTGACATCATCGTGCGCAATGCGATGAGCCTGAAGGAAATCATTGACAATATCGCCAACCTGGACAATATCCGGCGCGGCATAACCAAATTCCGCCGCCGTCTGGCTTCCATGCGCCGCATCGTCGAAGAGGTCTTGGATTCCTTCGTCGAAGAAGCGCACCAAAAGGGCGTTTCCATGTCGGCGGATATCAGCTCTGACGACCTGATCGTAGAATGTGACGCCTCCAAGATCACCATTGTATTGAGCAACCTGGTCAAGAATGCGGTCGCCTTCACCGAGTCGGGCGGTCATGTCCAGATCACCGTCGAACAGATCCCGGGCTACGTTAAAGTTTCAGTCATTGACCAGGGGATTGGCATCCCGGCTAAAGACCTGCCGCACATCTTCGAACGCTTCTATCAGGCTGAATCGCACCTGACGCGCAAGCACGGGGGGATCGGCCTGGGTCTTTCGGTCGCCAGGCTGATGGTCGAGTTGCACGGCGGGCGCATCTGGGCCGAGAGCGTGGAAGGCAAGGGCAGCACATTCAATTTCATCCTTCCACACGTCCCAGCACAGGCCGGGGCCGCCAACAATGTTTTCATCACCTGACCGATATCAGCCCATGTACCCGACATTCGTCATAGCCGGCCGCCTGCGGCGCGATTATCTCCTGCCTCCGGTGGGACATCCCCTGATTGATGTCCCAGGAGGCGATTTGTTGTACGCCGCAGCCGGGCTGGCTGTCTGGGAGGGGAGCGTTGGCCTGCTGGCGCGCGTCGGCGAGGACTATCCCCACGAGTGGCTGCGCGCCTTCGAGCAGCGCGGCCTGGATACGCGCGGCGTCCGCATCCTGCCGGAGCATCTGGATTTGCGCTTCTTCCAGGCCTACCTCGACCCCCTGACCCCGCAGCGCAACAACCCGGTGGCCCATTTCGCCCGCCTGGGCTTGACTTACCCGAAGGCGCTGCTCGGCTACCAGCCGCCGGCCGAGGTCCAGGACGACCGGAAGACAGTTGAGCCTGCCTCGCCGCGCCCGGTGGACATCCCCGAAGATTACCTGGACGCCAGCGCCGTGCATCTCTGCCCGCTGGACTATTCGACCCATAACCGCCTGATGCCGGCCTTCAGGCAGGGACGCACCACCACGTTGACCCTCGACCCGTCCGCGTCTTACATGATCCCGGCCGCCTGGGCTGACCTCCGCCTCCTGCTGCAAGGGCTGACGGCCTTTCTTCCCTGCGAGGAAGAAGTACGCGCCCTGTTCTGGGGGCAGAGCGATGACCTGTGGGAGATGGCCGATGCACTGGCCGCGCAGGGTTGCGAATTGATCGTCATCAAACGCGGCGGGCATGGCCAGATGCTCTACGATGCCCCAGCGCGTAAACGCTGGGAAATCCCGGCCTATCCGACCGACCTGGTTGATCCGACCGGCGCGGGCGACTCGTTCTGCGGTGGTTTCCTGGCCGGTTACCGGCAAACGTACGATCCCCTGCGTGCGGTCCTCTACGGCAACGTGTCGGCTTCCCTGACCATCGAAGGCAGCGGCGCATTCCACGCCCTGGAAACCCTGCCCGGCCTGGCGCAAGCGCGACTCGATTCGCTGGCCGAGATCGTGCGGCAAGTGTAGGGCGAATTACCAATTCGCCCCACGAGATCGTGCGGCAAGTAGGGCGGGATTCCAATCCCGCCGCCTGGCGGGTAAGAAACCCGCCCTACGAGTTTTGTAATGACCGATCTCATCTCCCGCCTCCTTGATCTTGCAATCGCCATTCAACAAATCCCCGCGCCGACCTTTGACGAACAGAAACGGGCGGAATTCGTGCGCGAACGTTTCCTCGAAGAAGGTTTGGCCGATGTGGAGATGGACGCGGTGGGAAATGTTTATGGCTGCTTGAAAGCCACCCGTCACTCGTCCCCCGTCACCCGTCCCCTGGTTGTAACCGCCCACCTGGACACGGTCTTCCCACAATCTGTCGAACTGACCATCCGCCGTGAGCCGCAGCGCGTCACCGGGCCGGGCATCGGCGATAATGCCATCAGCCTGGCCGGTCTGCTTGGGCTGGTCTGGGCATTACGCGAACGCGGCATCTGCCTGGCAGATGATTTCTGGCTGGTGGCGAACGTGTGCGAGGAGGGATTGGGCGACCTGCGCGGCATGAAGGCGGTTGTGAATCGGTTTGGAGCGACAACGAATGGGCCGCGCGCCTATATCGTCCTGGAGGGCATGGCGCTGGGACAGGTCTATCACCGCGCCTTGGGAGTGCGTCGTTACCAGATCGCGGTCAAGACAGCCGGAGGTCATTCCTGGGTGGATTATGGCCGCCCCTCGGCCGTGCACGAATTGGCAGCCCTGGCGGCCAGACTCGCCGCGCTCAGGCTCCCCACCGCGCCACGCACCACGTTGAACGTGGGGAAGATCAGCGGGGGCATCTCGGTGAACACCATCGCGCCCGAGGCCGCGCTGGAGCTAGATCTGCGCTCCGAGGGTGCGGAAACGCTGATCGAAGTGGCGCGGCAGGTCGAGGCTCTAGCGCGCGGCGTGGAACGCGCCGGGGTGGCGGTCGAGGTGCAAGTTGTCGGCGAGCGCCCGGCGGGGGAGATGCCGGCCGATCATCCTTTGGTCCGCCTGGCGCAGGAATGCCTGCGCGCCCAGGGCATTGCGCCAAACCTGAACATCGGCTCGACGGACGCCAACGCGCCCCTCAGCCGCGGCATCCCGGCGATCACCATTGGCCTGACGACCGGCTCCGGCGCACACACGGTGCACGAGTATATCAATGTGAAACCGCTGGAAAAGGGGATGGAGCAGTTGGTGAGGCTGGTGAGCGGGGTTCAGTGACCGCCCCTACGATTCACGTGACCAACCCCTCTGGCCACACGCTCATCCCCGTCTCGCCTCCTGCCAGCCAGAGCTCGCGGTCGAAGGTAGCGAGGGTGACGGGCGCAGTGAGAGTCTCCTGCCAGAGCATGGATGCAGCCAGATGCACCGCGTCGTAACCGCGCAGGCGATACTTCCATGCCAGGGATGCGGCACGCTCCACCAGCCGCGTTGAAACTACCAGAACCGTGATAAAAGGCCAATCCTTCAGGAACTCTTTCCAGGCATCCTGACCCTCATCGGGCGAAATCATGCCGGCCCGCATTGTTCTTGACATCGCCGAGGCAATTTCCGCTTTCGTCACCTCAACTGTACCTGTGCCATCCGCTTTATCAATTAGTTGCTCTACATCTTCTGCCCCTGGCTCGCCAATGTATTGTTTGAGCAGCGCGCTGGTATCAAGGTAAATAATCGACATCCCGCCCCTCCGAGACCAGGTCAGAAACCAGTTTTGGGCCGCGATTGATAACGGTAGGTTTATGCGGTTTTAATTTCCCTTTTCCGCGCACCAGGAAACCGGCGGCCTCCAGCGCCTGCATGCGCTCCTCGAGCGTCAGGGGAGCCGGCATGATGTGACCGATCACCTTACCGCGCTCAGTGACCACGACCGTCTGCCCGGCTTTGACGAGGCGCAGGTATTCGCTCAAATGGCTTTTCAACTCGCGTGTGCCAACTCGTGTTTCGTTCATCGCAACTCCTTTATGTAGTTGCATTATACATCATGTGG
>MNXK01000056.1 GCA_001872165.1 Anaerolineae bacterium CG2_30_58_95 | reverse complement strand
TCAAGGGCGTTGCGTTTGGGCAAGATCACGGTCTTCAAACCGGCGCGATGGGCGGCCAGCATTTTCTCTTTGATGCCCCCTACGGGCAATACTTGGCCGCGCAGGGTGATCTCGCCGGTCATGCCGACACCCTTCTTGACCGAACGCCCGGAGATCAGCGAGACCAACGAAGTCGCCATCGTCACCCCTGCCGAGGGGCCATCCTTCGGCTGCGCACCGCTTGGGATGTGCATGTGGATGTCTGTTTTATCGAAGAAATCTTTGTCCAACCCCAGGTCCTCGGCGCGTGAACGGACGTACGACAGCGCCGCTTTCGCCGATTCCTGCATCACGTTGCCGAGCGAACCCGTAAGCTGGAAACCCTTCGAGCCTGGCATGCGCGTCGCTTCGATGAACAACACGTCGCCGCCGAAGGGTGTCCAGGCCAGGCCGGGCGCCACGCCCGGAATCGAGGTGCGGACATTGATCTCCTCCGTCGCGAGGAAGATGGGATGGCCCAGCAATTCCTTCAGGACCTTTGGCGTGACGCTAGGGGGCCCTTTCTTGTCCTCGGCGATGCGCGTTCCAATCTTGCGGCACACCGACCCAATTGTGCGCTCCAGGTTACGCACCCCCGACTCGCGCGTGTATTGGTTGATGATCGTGCTCAACGCCTTCCGGGTGAACTTCACTTCCTCAGGATGCAGGCCATTTTCACGCACCTCACGCGGCACCAGGTAACCTTTAGCAATAGCAATCTTTTCATTCTCGGTATAGCCGGAGAGATGAATGACCTCCATCCGATCGAGCAGCGGGGTTGGGACGGTTTCCAATGTATTGGCGGTGGTAATGAAAAATACTTGGGAAAGGTCGTAAGCGACCTCCAGGTAATTGTCACGGAATTCGACATTCTGTTCCGGGTCGAGCACTTCGAGCAAGGCCGAGGCCGGGTCGCCGTGAAAGTCGAAGACCAGTTTGTCCACCTCATCCAGCATGAAGACCGGATTGTGCGACTCGATCCGTCGCAAAGCCTGCAGGACGCGTCCGGGCATGGCGCCGATGTACGTGCGGCGGTGGCCGCGGATCTCCGCCTCGTCGCGCATCCCACCCAGCGAAATGCGGATGAACTTGCGTTCCATGGCGCGGGCGATGGACTGGCCCAGCGAAGTCTTCCCTACCCCAGGCGGCCCGACGAAACACAGAATCACACCCTCGCGCTCGCGACGGATAAGATCCTTGGATGGGGCCTGTTCCTCATCCTTGCGCTCCAGGCGCAGTTTGCGAATTGCCAGGAACTCCAGGATGCGCTCTTTGACATCCTCCAAGCCGTAATGATCCTGATCCAGGATCTTGCGGGCATGGGCGATGTCCAGGTTATCCGTCGTACCTTGCGACCAGGGCAGTGTGACCAACCAGTCCAGGTAAGTGCGGATGACGCCATATTCGGCCGCGGCCGTCGGCAACCGAGACAGGCGATCCAGCTCATGTTTGGCCTGCTTTTCGGCTTCCTCGGGCATTTTCGCCGCCTCGATCTTCTGGCGAAACTCCTCCATCTCGACGGTCTGTTCGTCTTTCTCGCCCAATTCCTTTTGGATCGCCTTCAACTGTTCGCGCAGGAAGTAATCGCGTTGAACCTTCTCGATCTCGGAACGCGCCTGGTTCTGGATCTTCTGCCCGAGCTGCAGCACCTCCGCTTCTCGCACCAGCAGGCCGACTAATTTATGCAGCTTCTCCTGGGTCGAATCCAGCTCCAGAAGCTGCTGGGCATCTTGAAACTCGATGCGCTGAAAATTAGCGATGGTGTAGACCGTCTGCAATGGGTCTTCCAGCGTGGTAATGGACATCACCAATTCTTTTGGAATTGACGGGCTCATCTCAGCGATGTGCTCGAACTGGTCGCGGGCATTGCGCGCCAGGGCGTCAATTTCGAGGCCGGTCTCGACATGCTCCGGGGCTAACTCGATCTTCGCCTTGAGATACGGTTCCTGCTGGATGAACTCACCCAGCCGGAAGCGCACCAATCCCTGCACCAGCAACCGGAGGGTGTTATCAGGGGCGCGGAATAAGCGGTGGACGACCGCGATCGTGCCATGTGTGTACAAGTCGGCCGGGCCAGGATTCTCAAGCTCAGGGTTGCGCGCCGCCACCAGACCGATGAGCCTGTCCCCAGAAGAGACATCGTCCACGACCTTGATCGAGCGTGGCTGGCCGATGGTCAACGGCATAGCCGTCTGCGGGTAAACAACCACGCCGCGCAGGGGCAGGATCGGCAGCACGTCCGGGTACTTCACCACCTCCTCGGAGATCGGCTCTTGCTCCGGCTGTTTTTCCGGCTCTTCTTTCTTTTGCAGGCGCGTCAGAATGGAAGGCAGGAACATTTCTTCCAACGAAGTGTCCGCAGTCCCTACCCATTCAAGGAATTCTATCAAATTCGCGTACCAGCGTGAGGCAGACATAATGGTTGCTCCTTCGGCAACCATAATCAGCAAATGCTCAACTTACGATTCTAATTTCAGCAGGTTTGATCTTAGGCAAAACGACGGTCAGGAAGCCATCTTCGTACTCCGCTTCGGCTCGCTCCACATCCACACTGGATGGCAGCTCGACCGCCGTGCTGAACTCTCCAAAGCGGATCTCCATCTGGTGATAGGCGCGCCGCTCGGGCAAATCGGCGCGTACGCCGCTGATGACCAGGTAATTCTTCTCGATGTTTATCGAAAAATCGGACTGCCGCATCCCGGCCACCTCGACCCGCACTACAAAGCTGGTTTCCGTTTCGTAGACATCCGTCGGCGGGCTCCAGGAATAAGACTTGACGTTTACCTGCCAGCCAATGGCCTGAAGCGTGACGTAAGGCTTCTCGGCAGCGGCTTGTGATTTCCAGATCAGGGTTGCCATCTTACTACTCCTTACTCAACCAGCGCAGCCTGTGCAGCGGACAACTATGTCACGTGTTCCAGTAACACCTGACACATGACACTTCAACACACGATAAATGAGCGCCCCTGGCGGGATTCGAACCCACAACCAATAGCTTAGAAGGCTACTGCTCTGTCCATTGAGCTACAGGGGCTTGAACAAATTATACTGCGAATGGACGCAGACCTTTATACACGCGCGGGCCGGCCAGCGTCCGTAAGATCATATCCGCTGGACGGTTGAGGCGCGCGCCGAGTTCCTGCGCCGACATGGGCGCATTGCCGTTGGCTAACAGCAAACGAAAGACGGCATCAACCATCGTGGTATTTTCCAGAAAGCCCTCCCGCCGGGCGCAATGGCTGATCAGGGCGTGCTCCAAGCCATCCATCTGCTGCACCTCGGCCGTTTCCGGGTCAATCCAATCAATCATTTGATCCTCGGGCAGTTCGGCGAAAGCTGCCTGGTGCTCCGCGCACAACAGGCTGCGCAATTCGACGCGCCAGTTGCGGTCATTCTCCTGCCACCATTCGAAATCAATATGGAAAGGTGTTTGCAGGGTGGGCTTGACCAAGCTGAATTTCTTGACTTCGTTCATTCTTACACTCCGCTATGGCAGCCAATAGGCTACCATTATGGTCACGCAGTCGGCGACCATAATTCAGGCTCTTCGAGGCGAAAGTGCATATCGCCGACATGAACGAAGGCCGGTTGCGTCGCCAGCGTTGCCAGCAGCGGGCCTGGCGGGCAGCGCCGGACGATGTTCAGCGCCGAGTACAATTCTTGAGCGTGGACATGGCCCTGTAAATTCAATTTAGACAAATCAAGCATGATATTCCTGACCAATAATTCGAACGGCGCCCGCTCCTTGGCTGCCTGCGCCCAGGCCTGGTCTACGCTGTCCACGTCGGGAACGGCAATGATCATCCTCTCATTGTAATCAGCCGCGATGTTCTGTTTGAGCGTCGCAAACACAATACCGCCATCGCTACCGACCAAAACAGTGCGCACCCACTCTTTCGTCGGGCGGCGGCTCCTGGTCTGGACGATGACCTGACCGGGCATTTTGCCTTTACGCACAGCGACCATGCTGCCAGGGATCAAACTATACTTCCGATACCACTCGCTCAAGCCGTAAACATAACGATTCTTCCGAACGACCCAGGCCGGCATTGTCTCTTTTGTCTGACCATCCACTAAGGTAAAACGGACACGCGGCGATTCATACGCGGTTGGAAACAACGTGCGCACCCGCGCCGAGACCGGTAACGTGCCCGCCCGCCAATGGGGATATGTGAGGCTGACGATCACCTCGTCCACAGGCTCAGACGGGATATCCGCATCACTCAACTCGTCGCTTAGCTCCGCCTCCAGGGCCAACATTTCATCCGTCAGCACAGAGCGATCATATTCGATGGGCGTATAGCGCAACTGCACCGGCGTCTGGCGGACATCTTCCGGCTCCAGTCGCTGGAGGTACCACAGCACCTCTCCGGCCGGCCCGACCTCGTCGAAGCGCTCGTCTTCCTGGAGCGCATAGTTCATGGAAAATTCGATCAGGTTGGGGTTGACAGTATCAGGCAACTCGACCTGCTCCAGCAAGGCATGGGTCGACAAGGGCTTACCGTTGGCCTCGTCCAGAACTGCCTCGGCCAGGTTGAGATGGCCGACGTTCACGTCCACCAAAAGCACGCGCGGGAACCAACGCCCGGCAATCTGCACCAGACCCTCGTCACTTTGCAGCGCGGCGGTTAACTTTTTCTCGAGTTCCAGGCCGTAGACAGCCAGAATACTCTCTTGGCTGAACAAATCATCATCGCGCGGGTTGTCGAGCGGCTGATTGAGCTTGTGGTCGTTCAGGCTGGCGGCAAAGCTACGCTTGCCTCCGCCCTTGAGCTCGACCTCGATCACCTCGAATTCGCCAATCTCCGGGTTCACACCGGGACGCACAGCAGCCACCTTCCCCTTCTGCCAATCCAGGGCAGGAAAAACCAGCTTATCGCCGGCTTTATATCGCTCTTTGGGTAGATACACCTTCCCTTCCCCCCGCTGCTTCTTGAGCAGGGAGGCGCGCTCGGCGGAAATACGCGCCTCGACGAGAACTGGCAACAACTCTTTTTCGGTGAGCGGTATCTCGTTCTCGAATAGATAGTTATTGATGAATTCAAGTTCTTGCTTGCTGATGCTTACGGATTGCCAGTAATCCGACGGTAAGGAAATAGGAATGCTAGCCATAGACTGCCTTGGATAATGATTGCGTGTTCAAAATTCATCCCGGCCATAACGACCCAGGCAGTGTAATTATACCCTACCTTGACAGGGCATCCTCATTGACTTAAGATGGTTCGGTAGGTCAAATTGCCAATTTATCCTACAATTGCCAGAACGGAGAGCCAAATCAAGAAAATGCGCATCGGCATGATGA
>MNXK01000122.1 GCA_001872165.1 Anaerolineae bacterium CG2_30_58_95 | reverse complement strand
ACGCCCATGCCTTTTTCGGGATAGTACAGGCCAGGTTCGACCGTCACCACCACGCCGGGCTTCAGGATGTTATCGTCTGCCGCGGTCAGCCCCGACCAGGGGCGCTCGTGGACGTTCAGCCCCAACCCGTGTCCCAGCGAGTGGACGTAGCCATCCAGCGGCGCCGGTGTGTTGAGCGGCGACTTGTGCCCCTTTCCCTCGAATTCCTCGCAGACAAACCGGTTGAGATTCTTGAACGGCATGTTCAAATCGAAGTTTTCCATCACCTTGTCGAACACGGCTTTTACTTCATCATAGAGTTTCTGCGCCTCGGGCGCGGCGTAGCCCAGGCACCAGGTGCGGGTGAAGTCGTAAAAATAGCCGCCGCCAGCCTCGCAGGGGAAAATGTCGAAGACGATGGTCTGGCCCAGGCGCAGCAGGTCGGTCGGCGTGCCGGTGGAGTGGGGCACGCCCGCGTCATGACCGATGGCGAAGATGGTGCCTTCGGGGTTCTCCGCGCCCAGCTCGGCCAGCCACAGATTGATCTTGGCCTTGACATCCGCAATGGTCAGCGGGGAGCCGTCTTCTTTCAACAGGACTTCGTCCTCTCGCACCTCGCGGCTGGTCAGGTATTCGGCGACTCTCCCCACGACCTGAGTCGTGATCTTGCCCATCTTGCGGATGTGCGCCACCTCGGCCTCGTCTTTGGTCTCCATGGTTTTCATAAAGAGCGAATCGTCGCGCGTCTCGCCGACCAGCTCGAATTCTGGTATGAGTCTCTGCAAGTGGGTGAAGATGGCGAAGGCCGAGCCTAAGTCGGTGTTACCGTAGATGCCGACGCGACCGTGCACGCGCTGGTCGGTGAACATGCGCTTGTAGCGGATGGCAGCGGCCAGAGCCGGGTCACCGTGGGCTTCTTTCAGCAATGCCTCGTAGTTGTAGGTGCTGTACGGGATGATCTTCAGCCCTGATTTGGCGGCTTCTTCGCGTTCCATGTCATTGCAGAAGAGCATGGCTTCCTCGCCGCGCTTTTTGATGAGCGTCGCGCCGGTAACGTGCCCGCCGCCGGTCAGGTAGTACATGGGCGGGTTGTGCTCGGCGTTGCCGATGACGAGGATGGCGTCGAGGTTTTTGGCTTGCATGAGGGCGTCGAGGTCGGATTTCATGTTTTCCTGCCTAACACATTCTTCAACCCAACCAGCAACGCCCCCTCCTGCTCTGGCAGCACGGCGCGCGGGTCGAGCAGGACGCGGTCGTTTTCGGTGCGGGCGATGATGGGCGGTTGCTGCTGGCGGAGTTTTTCCAGGAATTTATCCGGGCTTTTGACAGCCAGCGAGAGCAAGAATGTGGGCAGGTTCTCGCCCGGCAGGCTGCCGCCGCCGACGGTCGATTCTCCCGCCACAATCTCGCCTTGGCCGAGTTCTTTTGCCCAACCCTCAGCCCGCGCCTTGTTCTGCTCCGGTGTGGCGGCGATCATGCGCCAGATGGGAATTTCGCGCTCGGCCTCGTCTTTGAGATAGTGCAGGAGAGTCGCCGTCAGCGCGGCCAGGCAGAGTTTGTCGGCACGGACGGCGCGCGCCAGCGGATGTCGCTTGATTTTTGCCACCAGATCGGCGCGCCCGAGGATGATCCCGGCCTGCGGGCCGCCGAGCAGCTTATCGCCCGAAAAGCAGACCAGGTCCACGCCGGCCGCCAGGGATTCCTGCACGGTCGGCTCGTGGCCCAGCCCGAAGCGTTCGGTCGCCAGCAGCGACCCGGAGCCAAGGTCATCTATAACCGGCACGCCAGCCCGGTGGGAAACAATGGTGATCTCCTTTAATTCCGGCTCTTCGGTGAAGCCGATGATCTTGAAATTCGAGCGATGGGCGCGCAGCACCAGCGCCGTCGGCTCGGACAAGGCTTCCTCATAATCAGAGAGATGTACGCGGTTGGTTGTGCCGACCTCGACCAGTTTCGCGCCGGATTGTTTCATCACGTCTGGCACGCGGAATCCGCCGCCGATCTCGACCAGTTGCGAGCGGGCAATGATGACGCGCCGGCGGGAGGCCAGTGCTGAGAGCGCCAGCAGCACGGCGGCAGCGTTGTTATTGACCACCAGTGCGGCTTCCGCGCCAGTCAGCCATTTGAGGAGTGCCTCGGCGTGGATCAGGCGCGAGCCGCGCTTGCCCGTGCCCAGGTCGAATTCGAGGTTCGAGTAGCCGTGCCCGACTGCCTGCATGGCGCGGAGTGCGGCTGCGCTCAAAGGGGCGCGGCCCAAATTCGTATGCAAGATGACGCCGCTGGCATTGACGACCGGGATTAGCGTCGGCCTCGTCCACTCTTCCAACATCAGGCGAGCAGACTCGAGGAGGCCTTCACGGTCCGGCAGGGCTTCGCCGTGAGCGCTCAGCCGAACGGTTGGCTCCCCGCCGTTCGAAACGCGCGCCCGCACCTCGTCCAGAACGCTGCGGATGGCTTGCAGGGTGAGTGGACGCCCGTAGGCGGCGATCATTTCCGAAGCCGGTTGAGTCTGCAGGAGTCGTTCGACCGAAGGCAGGGAGCGCAGGTCAGGCATCAGGGATGGGGGGCTGGGAATCGTCAGGTTGGGTCTCAGGCGGCGGCGTGGGCTGCCAGCGGGACCGTTCCCTCATGCGGATGAGATACTCGATGGCGATCATGCCCAGTGCCAGCCCAATCACGTACCACAGCGTGAGAATGTGGCCGAGTTGCAGCCATGCCAGCGTGCTGCCGTAGACGCCGAACCAGATGGCCTGGCGCAGGATAACCGTTCCACTGGCGGGGGGGGCGGAGGGGAAGCGCAAGTTGAGGAACCAGGTGACGGGCAGGGCGGTGCCGGTCAGGGCCGGCGTCCACAAGATGTAGAAACCCCAGCGCGGCCAGACGGTCGGCTCGGTGGCGTAAAAAAGCAACGCCAGGCCGCCCCAGCCGAGGATGAACATGGTCAGGGCCGAGGCGAGGAAGGGACGGAAGGAAGAGCTTGGGCGTGATTCCATGATTGAATTATACCCCACGCGTAAATTAACCCTCGCATTGGTTTATAATACTGATGGTTTGAGGAGGTTTTGATGAACTGGTATGAACGTATTGTGATTGATCCCAAGATACTGGTTGGCAAGCCGGTCATCAAAGGTACACGGCTGGCAGTTGAATTTATCGTGGATTTGCTGGCGCAAGGTTGGAGTGAAGCCGAAATTTTGCGCAACTATCCTGGCTTGACCCACGAGGATGTTGCAGCGTGCCTGAATTATGCCAGCAGTATTTTGAAGGCGGAAAAAGTTTATCCTTTCGAGTCAGTGAGGGTTTGAAATGCGGCTTCTGGCGAACGAAAACTTTCCCGCTGCTGCTGTCAACGCTTTGCGGGAAAAAGGTCACGATGTGACTTGGATTCGTACCGAGGCACCAGGCATCAACGACAAGAGTGTTCTCGCCCGCGCTCAAAGAGAAAGCCGAATTCTCATTACTTTCGATAAGGATTTCGGTGAGTTAGCCTTTCGTTCCCTCCTCCCAGCCGCAAGTGGGGTCATCTTATTCCGCCTTTGCCAGACCATGGCACGTGACACTTTCACGTGCCTTTTCATTTCCAGCGATTGCTGCTTACTGTTTGCTTCTCACGGATGACTGATAACTCTCTCACTTCATTCTTCCGCCCGCGCGGCGTGGTCATCGTCGGCGCATCCTCCAACCCGGCCAAGCTGGGCTACGGCGTGGCGCGCAACCTGGTCAATAGCGGCTACGACGGCGCGATCCACTTCGTCAGCCAGAAGACCGGCAACCTGTTTGGCAGGCCGATCTATACCAAACTGGCCGAAATTCCCGATCCGGTTGATTTGGCTGTGCTGATCGTCCCTGCACCCGGTGTGCTGGAGGCGTTGCAGGCTTGTGTGCGACGCGGCATCTGCGCCGCGGTCATCGTCTCGTCCGGATTCCGCGAGGCCGGACCGGAGGGGGCGGCCCTGGAAGCGGAAGTCCTGCGCGTAGCCAAGATAAATAAAGTTCGCCTCATCGGGCCGAACTGCATCGGTTTGCTGGACACCCATCTCCCGCTGGATACGACTTTCCTCCCGCCACCCATGCCTGCCGCCGGAGATGTGGCTTTCATCTCCCAATCCGGGGCGATCTGTGCGGCCATCATTGATTGGGCACGCGGACAGGGCTTCGGCTTTTCGCGCCTGATCAGCCTGGGCAACCAGGCGGATGTCAACGAGACGGACATGCTCTCCGCGGTGGCGGAAGACGAGCATACGCGTGTCCTCACGCTCTACATTGAGAGCATCAGCGACGGTCCACGTTTTATCGCCGAGGCCAACCGCGTGGCGCAGCGCAAGCCGGTCCTGGCGCTGAAAGTGGGCAGGTTTGCCAGCGGTCAACGCGCCGCGGCTTCGCACACGGGAGCGATGGCCGGACAGGATGCGGCCTACGAGGCGGCCTTCCGCAAGGCAGGGGTTTTTCGCGCCGCCACCAGCGAGGAGATGTTCGACTGGGCTTCGGCGCTGGCCTGCTGCCCGCTGCCGCAAGGACGCCGGATGGCCGTGCTGACGAACGCCGGCGGCCCGGGCGTGATCGCCGCAGACGCGCTCGAAATCCACGCTCTCTCGTTGGCCGAACTCAGCCCGGAAACTCGACAGGCCCTGGCAAGCCGCCTGCCCCCCGCCTCAGGCCTCCACAATCCGGTGGACATGCTGGCCTCCGCCTCGCCCGAAGTCTACGCGGATTGCCTGCGCTTGTTGTTGGCCGATCCCGGCGTGGACGGCGTGCTGGTCATTTTACCCCCGCCTCCGATGGTTCCTGCTGAGTCTGTCGCTGATTCGCTGATTCCGCTGATTCGTTCTTCCCCCAAGCCGGTCGTGGTGGCGCTGATGGGCGAGCAGCTTATCCAGAAGGCCGCCGTGCGTTTGCGGGCGGCACGCGTGCCTGAGTATCGTTTCCCGGAGCGGGCCGCCTCGGCGCTGGCGGTGCTGGCCGAGCGTGCGGAGTTTTTGGATAAACAGACCCTAAAGGTCTCGCAGACCTTTAGGGTCTCTAAGGCTGCCGCCCGCGCCGCTCTTGCGGATGCTCCCAGCGGACGCTTTCTGGACCCTGGGCCGGCTGACCGTTTAATGGCCGCCTACGGCATCCCGACCGCGCCCGTTAAACTGGCACGCAGTGAGGCTGAGGCTGCCGAAATTGCAGCGGGACTGGGATTTCCCGTCGTGCTGAAAGTCGCCTCGCCGGATATTCCTCACAAATCCGACGTGGGCGGTGTGCTGTTAAATATTCAGACTCCAGAAGAAGCCGCGACTGGCTTCCGCGCTTTGACCGAGCGCGCCCTCCGCGCTTGCCCGGATGCTAA
>MNXK01000003.1 GCA_001872165.1 Anaerolineae bacterium CG2_30_58_95 | reverse complement strand
TTGCCTACCCGGATATTTCGGCTGCGTTACAAAGGACGAAAGGCCGGATGTTCCCCTTCGGCTGGCTGGCGTTGCTGCTCGAACTCCGTACCACCGACTGGATCAACATCAACGGCGCGGGGATGATCGCCGAATATCGCGGCTCAGGCGGGACGGCGATCTTATATAGCGAAATGTTCAAAAGCGTGACCGAGAATCAGCGCTACCACCATGCCGAGGTGGTGCAGATTGGCATGGAGAACGAAAAGATGCAGCGCGAGTTGCAGAACTTTGGGATAGATTTTTACAAGATGCACAGGCTTTACCGACGGAGTTTACAAACCTAACCCCTCGTCCCCTTACGAAGTCCCGCCAGCCATCGTCGTCCATGCCGGGCCGAAGGTGATGGCCGTCGGCTTCTTCGCGCAAGGGTAAAGATGTTCGATGGTATAATTCGCACGCCGTTAGCGTAAAATCCCACGAATTGTATTTCTTTCCCCTACAAGGAGAATTTATATGTCTGGTCACAGCCATTGGGCGACTATTCGCCGCAAGAAGGGAGCAGCGGACGCCAAGCGCGGCGCGGTTTTCACCCGCCTGGCGCGTGAAATTGTGATGGCAGCCCGCGATGGCGGCGGCGACCCAGCTTCGAACTTCCGCCTGGCGCTGGCAATCGAAAAAGCCCGCGCCGGGAACATGCCAAAGGAAAACATCGAGCGCGCCATCCATCGCGGTACCGGCGAAGATAAAGAAGGTGGCTCTCTCGAAGAGATCACCTACGAAGGCATCGGGCCGCACGGTGTGGCGCTGATGATCGAATGTGTCACCGACAACCGCAACCGCGCCGTCGCTGAGATCCGCCACTCACTGACCCATGCGGGCTGTACCATGGCCGAAGCCGGCGCAGTCGGCTGGCAGTTCCACCGGGCTTCATTTTTCTACTTCCCATCCAGCGAATTGTCCTATGATAAGGCTTTCGAATTAGCCGTTGAGGCAGGCGCGGATGATGTTTCTGAAGACGGCGATATGATCGAGATCCTCGGCCCGGTCGAGGCTTTCAAGAACATCAGCGACCGTCTGCAAGCGGTGAACGTCCAACCCGAAGAAGCCGGTCTGCGCCTGATTGCCAAGCAAGAGATGGAACTAAATACTGACCAGGCCTTGCAGGTGATGCGCGTCATCGAGACGCTCGAAGACCTGGACGATGTCCAGAATGTTTACCACAACCTGAAACTGTCCGCCGAGGCGATGGCAGCCCTCGAGGCTGAATAGACATGACGCTGGTTCTGGGCATTGACCCGGGGACGGCGACGACGGGTTACGGGCTGGTACGCGACCTCCCGGATGGCAGCTTACAAGTCGTTGATTATGGCACGTTCGTGACCCCGGCCGGTCGGCCCGCTGCTGAGCGCCTGTCCATGCTCTATCATCGTTTGCAAGAGATGCTGCTTCTCCACCATCCCGATTCGGCTGCGGTGGAGAAGTTGTTTTTCCAGAGCAACGTGAAAACAGCCATCGCAGTCGGGCAGGCACGCGGGGTGGTGCTGCTGGCCCTGGCCGAAGCCGGCCTCGAGGTTGCCGAGTACACGCCGAACGAGGTCAAGCAGGCAGTGGCCGGCTATGGCGGTGCAGATAAAAAGCAAGTGCAGGAAATGGTGCGCGTCCTGCTGGCGATGCCACACATTCCCAAACCTGACGATGCTGCCGACGCTCTGGCGATTGCGATCACGCACCTGCACACGCGGAGGTATCCATCTGCCACAGATTAGCACAGATTAGCACGGATTTTTTTATCCGTGAAAATCAGTGAAATCTGTGGCTAAAAAGGTGAGCCATGATAGCAACCCTGCGCGGTGAAATCACCCAAATCGAAGATAACGCCCTCATCGTCGAGGTCGGCGGGGTCGGGATGCGCGTCCACGTCCCCGCGCCGCTGCGTGACCGGATGAAGGTTGGCGAGGGCGTGCTGCTCTACACCCACCTGATCGTCCGCCAGGACGCGCTGACCCTGTACGGCTTCGAGACCGTCGCCGACCGCAGCCTGTTCACCATGCTGCTGGGCGTGGACGGGGTCGGGCCGAAAGTGGCGCTCTCGGTGCTGTCCACGCTCAACCTGGATACCGTCCAGCGCGCCGTTTTCAACGAGCAGGATGAAATCCTGAGCCGCGTACCCGGCGTGGGTAAGAAGACCGCCCAGAAGATCGTGTTGCACCTGCACGACCGGCTCAAGCCCATCAGCGGACTGCAGGCCGTGGCGGCCATGTCGGATGCGGATTCGGAGGTGCTGGCTGCACTGACCGCGCTCGGCTACAGCGTGGTCGAGGCGCAGACGGCAATCCAGTCCATCCCGAAGGATGCGCCGGAGGAAGTGGAGGAGCGGCTGCGGCTGGCGTTGCAGCAGTTTCGGGGGAAGTGAGCGGGGAGAAACAAGTGATGAGTAACGAGTAAGAAGTGAGAAGAAAGAAGTGGGCGGCGGAATTCCGCCCGCTTGCTTCATACATTTTGTTGAAAGATGGGGGTTAAAACTGAAAGCCACAGGGTATGCACCTGCGGCAGCATTTTATGATTGGACGATTTCTATAATCTTTGCGACTACTTCTGTTGTCTTTTGCTGAGATAATCTGCCAGCACGGCGGGTTACAAGGTTTGAATCGGCGGTAAATAATCTATTTGGGCGAATATGTGAGTCATGGTCTAGCCCGCCCATCATAAAATCAGCTTTTGAAATAGGTATTGAATATCCATCAGCTTTTGCAGGTGTCGTAACCATGCACAAGATAATATCATCACCTGTAAGTTGAGTAACAACAACGGCAGGGCGCTTTTTGGAAGCACTCAGGTCTGTAAATGGAAACGGTAGAACAACCACATCCCCCTTTACAAATTTGCCCATGCTGCATCCTCTTCAGGAGTATCCCATTCTTTGCGAAGGATGCTTTCGGAAGCGAGCATGGTTTGATAGGCTTCCGAATAGAGCATCACCTGAATATAAGGAAAGGCTACTATTCGCAGCATCTGCGACAAATCAAAATTGTTTTGCCGGTCAAAAGCAGTAACCGTCATGCGTTGTTTTGCAGAAGTTGGCAGCAAATTCACTCTCTGGCGGTTCGAAGTGCTGTTGAACGTTAGAGTAAGTGTTTCGAACATATTTACTTTTGCCTCAGTTCGGTCTGAATTTGAAGCAAATTTTCATAGTTTTTCCAGTTTTCTGACATCGCGTCAAGAAATTCCTTCATGGTCGAAGGTGTCAGAACAAGCCGAGCAACGCACTTTGCTTCCACGTGGTCAATGGCATTGAGGGCTTTTATTTTTTCATCATCTGTTTCACCTAAAATGGCAGGAGGAAAAACTTCAAAGAACGATAGAATGAAACAGTCAGGTTGATGTTGGACTACAACATTAGCTACAAAATATGATTTCAGCCCATCAGGATAGACTCTCTCGATCTTAATGTTTTTCTTGAAAGCATCTTCTTTTGTCATTTTAGTTCTCCCTTGTAGCAATGGGGGTTGATACGTTATTATTATACACCGTCTGTAAGTATTTTACATTTTGATTCAATGTCTCTTATAACCGCCACCAACCTCTCCAAATCCTTCGGCCCGAATGACATCTTCTCTGGCCTGAGCTTTGCCGTCCCGCACGGGGCGCGCATGGCGCTGGTCGGGCCGAACGGCGTCGGCAAGACTACGCTGCTTCGGATCTTGGTCGGAGTGGAAGAAGCCTCCGGCGGGACAGTCTCGCGCGCCAAGAATTTGCGCACCGGTTATCTGCCGCAGGAGGCCGAGTTCGAGATGAGCGGCGGGACAGTCTGGGATGTCTGCCTGGACTGCTTTGCTGACCTGCTGGCGCGCCAGGCGGAGCTGGAACGGCTCGAGGCGGAGATGTCGGCCCCAGAAAAGCGCGAGCAGGCCCTGGTCCGCTACGGGTCGCTCCAGCAGGAGTTCGAGCGGCGCGGCGGGTACACGTTCCAGACGCGCATCAAACAGGTGCTGACCGGCCTGGGTTTCTCGTCAGGAGATTTCCACATGCCGCTCGAACATCTCTCCGGCGGCCAGCGGACGCGCGCTTATCTCGCCCGCTTGCTGCTCTCCGATCCCGACATCCTGCTGCTCGATGAGCCGACCAATCATCTGGACATTGCCGCCGTCGAGTGGCTGGAAGGCTACCTGAGCCAATGGGACGGCGCGGCGGTGCTGGTTTCGCACGACCGCTACTTCCTGGACAAAGTCGCCAATGGCATCCTCGAGATGACCCCGGCGGGTATCGAGACTTATCGCGGCAACTACTCGGCTTACGTGGCGCAGCGCCAGGAACGCTGGGAACGGCGTCACGCGGTCTTCGACAGCGAAAAAGAAAAGCTGCTCAAAGAAGTCGAGTACATCAAAAAGAACATTTCTGGCCAGAACGTTTCGCAGGCCAAGGGCCGGCTGCGCCGCCTGACGCGCCTCGTCCAGGCCATCGAGCAGGTCGGGGTGGAGGCGGTGCTGTCGAAATCCTGGCTGAAACTGAGCGACGCCGTGACCACGACCGTTTCTCCCTTTGGAGTGGAAGAAGCGGAACGCCGCGTGCGGTCGCTGCATCTGCCGGATCACCGTCCGCCGCGCCTGAAGCTGAACCTGCGCGCCGACCAGCGTTCCGGCGAACTCGTCATCCGGACCCGCGGCCTGCGCATCGGTTACCCTGGCCGGGTGCTGTTCGACGCGCCGGACATCGAGCTGCGCCGCGGCGAGTGCGCCGCGTTGATCGGCCCCAACGGCGCGGGCAAAACGACCTTCATCAAGACCGCCCTCGGCCAGGTCGAGCCGCTTTCGGGCGAGGTGCTGCTCGGCGCAAGTTTGCAGATTGGCTACTTTGCACAGGCGCATGAGGGCTTGGCACCAGAAAACACCTTGATCCAGGAGATCGAAACGGTCGCGCCGAACATGCTCCTGGCCGAGGCGCGTCACTACCTGGGACGCTATCTCTTCTCCGGCGACGACGTGTTCAAGAAAGTGAAAGTTCTTTCCGGCGGCGAGCGCGGCCGCCTGGCGCTGGCGAAGCTGTCCCTCCAGGATACCAACCTGCTGCTGCTCGACGAGCCGACCAACCACCTCGACATCCCTTCGCAGGAGATCCTCCAGGATGTGTTGGACGAATACGGCGGGACGATCCTGCTCGTGACCCACGACCGTTACCTGATTGACGCCCTGGCGACGCAGATCTGGGAGATT
>MNXK01000042.1 GCA_001872165.1 Anaerolineae bacterium CG2_30_58_95 | reverse complement strand
TACCTGCGCGGCGTCAACTGGTATCGCGAATTCCTCCGCTCGCTCTTCATCCGCCATGCCTGAGTGGATCATCCGCTTGATCGAAACCCCTGAAGAGATGGACGCCGTCCAGGAGCTTCAACGCCTGGTCTGGCCTGGCCCCGAGACGGAGGTCATCCCCGCCCACACCTTGCTGGCCGTTGTGCACAACGGCGGTTTGCTGCTGGGCGCGTTCGTCAACGAGAAATTGGTCGGCGCGGCCTGGGGTTTTCCCGGCTTTTATTCCACGCCGGATGGGCCGCGCCTCAAGCACTGTTCGCACATCCTGGCCGTCCACCCCGAATGGCGCGATTCCGGCATTGGCTTCGGCCTCAAGCGCGCCCAATGGCAGATGGTGCGCCACCAGGGCCTCGACCTCATTACCTGGACGTACGATCCCCTGCTCAGCCGCAACGCCTACCTCAACATCGCCAGGCTCGGCGCGGTCTGCAACACCTATCGCCGCTCCGAATACGGCGACATGCGCGATGGCCTGAACGTTGGCCTGCCCTCCGACCGTTTCCAGGTGGACTGGTGGGTGAACACGCGCCGGGTGGAACACAGACTCGGTCGTCGCCGGCGGCCGGCCCTCGTTCTGGATCATTTCCTGGCTGCGGACGTTTCCCTGTGCGCCGCCGTTCCGGACCCTGCGGGCTGGCCGCGTCCCCTCGAAGATGTTCCCAGCCTGGGCGGACGCCTGTTATTGGTCGAGATCCCGGTTGACTTTCTGGCGTTGAAAGAGGCTGACCTGGCCCTGGCGCGCGATTGGCGCTTCTATGCCCGCCAGGTTTTCGAGACGGCCTTTGCGGCTGGCTATCTGGTCACCGATTTCGTTTTCGACCAGACAGGTGAACGGCCGCGCAGTCTCTATGTGCTGACGTACGGCGAAAGCACCCTGGATGCCCCCTGATAACCAGCAGCTCGAGCTGCTCCAGCTCCTGGCCTCCCGGCTCGAACGCCTCTCCGCCGATTCGACCTGGTCGCACCGCGCCAGTGGGCTGCGCGGCAATATGCTGAAAGTCCTGGAGGAGATCGCTTCCGGCCGGCAGGTGGACGAGGCGCGGCTGGCGTTGCTCGTTGACAAAGGTTTCGAAATCCTGCGTAACGCGGCCATGGAAATACCAGATCTGGAAGCCTTGAGGAAGAATGGCTGACCCCCCTACGCAGCCGCCATTTGTGCGTTCTCGAACTGGCTGTTGTAGAGTTCGGCGTAGAAGCCTTTCTTTGCGAGCAGTTTCTCGTGTTTGCCCTGCTCCACAATGTCGCCGTTATTCATCACCAGGATCCAGTCCGCGTCGCGGATGGTGGACAGGCGATGGGCGATGATAAAGCTGGTGCGGCCCTTCATCAGGGTTTCCATGGCCTTTTGGATCAGCACCTCGGTGTGGGTATCCACCGAACTGGTGGCTTCGTCAAGGATCAGGATGGTCGGGTCAGCCAGGAAGGCGCGGGCGATGGTCATTAGTTGCATTTGGCCCTGCGATATGTTCGTGGTCTCTTCGTTGAGTACCATATTGTAGCCCTCCGGCAGGGTGCGGACGAAATGGTCCACGCGCGCAGCCCTGGCAGCCGCGATGACCTCATCATCGGTGGCGTTCGAGCGGCCGTAGCGAATATTTTCCATGACGGTGCCGTTATAAAGCCAGGTATCCTGCAAGACCATGCCGAACATGCAGCGCAAGTCCCCGCGCGTGAAATCCTTGATATTGTGGCCGTCCACCAGGATGGCGCCGCGCTTTACGTCATAGAAGCGCATCAACAATTTGACCATGGTGGTCTTGCCGGCGCCGGTTGGGCCGACAATGGCAATCTTCTGGCCGGGATTGGCGTAGAAGGAGAAGTCATTGATGATGATT
Source organism: Anaerolineae bacterium CG2_30_58_95 (assembly GCA_001872165.1). GTDB lineage: Bacteria > Chloroflexota > Anaerolineae > Anaerolineales > Villigracilaceae > CG2-30-58-95. The sequence goes on along the minus strand of MNXK01000042.1, from coordinate 3,492 downwards.
TTCTCCGGGCTGTAACCAAAGTGGACATTCTTGAACTCCACGAGGCCATTCACGGCTTCCAGTGTTGCGGGAGTGGCGGTATCGGGTTCTTCCTCCGGCTCAGCCAGGAATTGGAACACGCGCTCGGCGGCCGCGGCGGTTTGCTGAAGCACGTTGGAGATGTTGGCGAGCTGCGTGATCGGTTGCGTAAACGAGCGAACGTATTGGATGAACGCCTGTATATCGCCGACGGTAATGGTGTTTTTGATCGCCAGGTAACCACCCAAAATACACACCGCCACATAGCCCAGGTTGCCGATAAAAGTCATGACCGGCATCATCAAGCCGGACAAAAACTGCGATTTCCAGGCTGAACCGTATAGCGTGTTATTGATGCGATCGAACGTCTTGATGCTCTTTGCCTCGCCGTTAAAGGCTTTCATCACCACATGGCCGCCATACATTTCCTCGACATGGCCGTTGATGTGGCCGAGGTAATCCTGCTGCTGTTTGAAGTACTTTTGCGACTGGTTGACTACCAGACCGATAATCCCAATCGAGAGAGGGATAATTAGCAGGGACACCAGGGTCATCAGCCAACTGATGGAAAACATCATCACGAGTACGCCGATCACCGTTATCACTGAGGTGATGATTTGCGTGAGGCTCTGGTTCAGCGTCTGGCTGACCGTATCCACGTCGTTGGTGATGCGGGAGAGCACCTCGCCATGGTTCGTACCGTCGAAGTATCTGAGCGGCATCCGGTTGATCTTTTCGGCAATCTCCCTGCGGAAGCGGTAGGTGATATTCATGGACACGCTGGACATGATCCAACCCTGGATATAACTAAACAGGGAGGAAAGGAGGTACAGGGTGAGTGTAAGGATGACGATGTGACCGATATAAGCAAAATCAATGCCGGAACCGGTCCCGGCGATCTGGCTCATCACGCCCTCGAACAGTTTGGTGGTGGCCTTGCCCAGGATTTTTGGGCCAACGATGGAGGCGATCGTGGAAGCAACGGCGAAAACCATTACAATGGCAATGGCTGCCTTGTAAGAGCTAAGGTATCGAATCAACTTGAGCATGGTGCCCTTGAAATCGCGGGGCTTTTCACCTTTCATCATCGCCATCGGGCCGCCATGCCCCATCGGGCCGCGTCCCAGCGGACCTCCAGCCATGGGTCCACGCCCGGGCCCGGCCGGCAGTGTGCGGCCGGCGGTTGTATCTTTGTTGTTTTGCGTGCTCATGCCAATTCCTCCTTGCTGAGTTGCGATAAGGCAATATCCCGGTAAACTTCGCAACTTTCCATTAACTCACCGTGAGTACCCTTGCCGACAATCCTGCCCTCGTCCAGCACAATGATCTGCTCGGCGTTTTTGATGGTGGAAACGCGCTGCGTCACGATCAAAACAGTGCTCGAGCCGGTCTTCTCCTTGAGGGACTTGCGTAAGGCCGCATCGGTCTTGAAGTCAAGCGCGGAAAAACTATCGTCGAAAATATAAATGGGCGCTTTCTTGACCAGGGCGCGCGCAATCGAAAGGCGCTGCTTCTGGCCTCCGGAGACGTTCGACCCGCCCTGGGAAACCTCGGCCGCCATTCCCTCCGGGTTCGAGAAGATGAACTCGCCCGCCTGGGAAATGTCAGCGGCTTCTTTCAAGGTATCCTGGCTGGCGTTCTCGTCAGCATATAGCAGGTTACTTTCAATCGTACCGGAGAAGAGCATCCCCTTTTGCGGGATGTAGCCGATTTTGTCGCGCAGGTCGTGCTGTGTGATTGCGCGTATATCCGTGCCATCCACATAAATAGCGCCATCGGTTACGTCATGGAAACGCGGGATCAGGTTGACGATGGTGGATTTACCCGAACCGGTGGAGCCAAGAAAGGCTGTGGTCTGGCCGGTTTTGGCGGTAAAGGAAATGTCGTGCAGCACATCCTCCAGCGCGCCAGGGTAGCGGAAGCACACATTGCGGAACTCGACCTTGCCGACGAACGGTTGGTTGAACTGCCTGGGTTCTTGCGGGTCTTTGATGGTCGGCTCGGTTTCCAGTACATCAGCGATACGCCCGCCGGACACGGAGGCTCTCGGCAGGATGATGAACATCATGGACAGCATCAGGAAGGCAAAAACGATCTGCATGGCGTACTGCATGAATGCCATCATGTCGCCAACCTGCATCGCAGATTGGGCGACCTGATGGGCGCCGACCCAGATGATCAGCAGGGACACTCCGTTCATGATAAGCATCATAAACGGCATCATGATAACCATCACGCGGTTGATGAACAGGCTGTTGCTGGTCAAATCCTTATTGGCTTTGTCAAAGCGGTTTTCTTCGAACCCCTGCATGTTGAAGGCCCGAATGACCATCATCCCGGACAGGTTTTCACGTGTCACCAGGTTGAGCCGGTCAATCAGGTTTTGGATGATCTTGAATTTTGGCAGGGCAATCGAGAATACGGTCAGGATCAAGCCGAGAAGCACGACGACCGCCAGTGCGATGATCCACCACATGTTGGCGCTTTTGCCGATAGCCCGGATAATTCCGCCGACCCCGATGATGGGTGCGTAGAAAACCATGCGCATCACCATGATGACAACCATTTGTATCTGGGTGACATCATTGGTCGAGCGGGTGATCAGGGAAGCCGTGGAGAACTTGTCGAATTCGGTATTCGAGAAACTCTCCACCTTTTGGAAAACATCCTTGCGGATATCGCGGGCCGACCCGGCGGCTGTTTTGGCCGACAGGAAACCAACGGCAACCGTGCAGGTGATGGAGAGCAGCGACAACAGCAGCATCCAGACGCCGGTATGGATAATGTAGCTTGTCTGGAGTTTGCCGGTATCCATACCGAGCGCAGCATATTCGGTTTTGACCGCTCCAACTGCCATTTGGGTGATCATTTTGTCGCCCAGGGTGGCGAACTTCTGATCAATACCAGCAGCCACTTGCGAAAGTTGAGCCGCGGGAAGATTGGATAACAGGTTGAAAACATCCATTCCGGGCGGAAGCTGGGACAAGTCAAAGCCAAGAGCCTGGCCCATGGCGGCCGCCTTGGCCGGGTCGGCCATGATCTGCTGGATGGTGGAAACAACTAATAGTGCCTTGCCCATCACCGGGTTCAGTTTGGTGTTTTCAGCCTTATCAATACTATTGAGCAAGTAGACAGGCTCATTGGCAAGGGCGGGATATTCTGTGATGTATCTGGCATAATCGGACGAGTTTTTATCCACCAGGGTGTAATCGCCGAGTACAAGCGCCTGATTATCGGCGCTCATGAAGATGACGAGCTTGTTCATCTCGCTCTGCCGGATGGCCTGCGGCACGGCGTTTTCCACGCCGCCCTGCTGGATGCCGTTGTTGACGATTTTCGACATATAATCGGGCAGCGCCAAATCCGCATTCGCCTGCACGAACAGCAAGGCGATGGCGAGCAGGATCAAGAGGCTATAAGGTTTCAGGTATTTGAATAATCGAATCATGGTGTTGGGTGCTCCTTGCAAACGAA
>MNXK01000144.1 GCA_001872165.1 Anaerolineae bacterium CG2_30_58_95 | reverse complement strand
GGCGCGTTCGACGATGTCACCTTCCGCCAGCGCGCCGCGACGCGTTCCTATCTCAAGGATGCCGTCGAGGCGCTGTCCGCCGGTCGAAACCCGGAGCCGGCAGAGACTGCGCCATACGGTTGCACCATCGTGCGCCACGTTTCCTGATTCATGCTAGAATAAAAGTATGACAGTTGAATCAGACCAGCGAATTGCTTTTCTCAAGAAGATACATCTTTTCCGCAGCTTGACGGATGAGCAGATCACTGCTGTGGCCGATAAATTGGAGGAAGAAACTCATCCGGCAGGGAAAGCTATTTTAGCAGAAGGCAAGTCCTCGGATCGTTTCTTCTTGATCTATCGCGGCAAGGTGCGTATCACCCGGACACGAAAAGGGAAGGAAGAACAACTGGCCGCCTTTGTGGCGGGAGATTATTTCGGAGAGATGGGGGTAACTCTCCGAGGCCCTCGCTACGCCTCGGTCAGCACAGAAGAGGAAACTCTTCTGCTGGCGTTGTCCCGCCAGGATTTCGTGAATTTCGTAAAACAATTTCCAAAGTTCAAGACCAATCTCAAAATTGCGATTTCTAGCCGTCGGTTAGCGCATAAATTACGCTATAAGTGGTTGAGTCCAGACGAAGTCGTTTATTTCCTGGCGCGCAAACATCCCGTTTTACTCTTTCAGGCACTGATATTGCCGGTAATCCTGGGCGCCATTGCTTTTCTGGGGATTCTGGCTGGCTTGTTGGGTCCAAACCCGTGGGTGCTGGTGATATCAATTGTCGGGTTGGGTATTACCATTGGTTGGGCGTATTGGAAGGGGCTCGATTGGGGAAACGATTATTACATCGTGACGAATCAACGCGTGGTCTGGTTGGAGAAGGTGATTGGTATCTACGACAGCCGGCAGGAAGCCCCCCTCAGCACCATCCTTTCAGTGGGTGTACAAACCAGCATGACTGGCCGGATGTTGGATTATGGGGATGTCATTGTGCGCACCTTCGTTGGGCGAATCCCCTTTGGATATGTAAGCCATCCCCAGCAGGCGGCTGCAATTGTAGAGGAGTATTGGCACAGAAGTAGGGAGGTTTCCCGTCGAGAAGATGTCGAGGCCATGAAGCAGGCCCTGCGGGTCAAGCTAGGCCTGGAGAAAGTAAGCGAACCGGCTCTCTCAGAGTCGAGGGCTAAACCCAAGCCCGTGAGCGCGTACAGACCCAGCATACTCATGATCCTAAGTCGGGATATTTTCAGACTGCGATTCGAAGAGGGCGGCACAATCACCTATCGTAAGCATCTATTTGTCTTACTGGAACAGGTCGGCTGGCCTACGATTTTAATTTTTGTGTTCATTGGCGCGATCATTGCGCGCCTGGTGAATCTTGCACAGGTAGAACACCTGGCATTGATCACGATCACGCAAGGGCATGTGGTCATCGAGCCGCTGTTTCTTGCCTTACTGATCGCGACGGTTCCTTTTATTTTTTGGTGGGTATATCAGTATTTAGACTGGAGCAACGATATTTTCCAGGTTACCCCAGATCAAATACTCGACATTGATCGCAAGCCTTTTGGAACAGAGCAACGCCGATCCGCACCGCTGGAAAACATCTTGAGCACAAAAGCGGATCGCGTCGGTTTATTGGGTGTAATGTTCAACTTTGGGAACGTCTATATCTCTGTAGGCAGTATGGAACTAGCCTTTGAAGATGTCTATAATCCTGTAGCTGTTCAGTTGGATATTGACCAACGGAGAATAGCGCATAATGCAAAGAAAAAAGAAACGGAAGATATCGCTGAACGTGATTTCCTGGCCGATGTGTTCGCAGAATATCATCGCAACAGCGAGGAATTCCGCCGCGAAGAAGAAACGCGGTCGCCCGGCGAAAATGAAGTACAATAGGCCGCTGAAATCCTCTTATTGGTGGATGCTCTATGCCCATACGCGAAATCGTGACTCTCCCGCACCCGAGCCTGCGGCGCAAAGCCCGACCGGTTACTAAATTTGACAACAGCTTGCAAACCCTGATTGACGACATGATCAAGACCATGCGCGCCGCCCCGGGCGTGGGGCTGGCGGCCCCGCAGTTGGGTGTTTCCGAGCGCGTTATCGTGGTCGAATATGGCGACGAGGAGGATGAGACCGTCCCCAAGAAGCTATACGCGCTAGTCAACCCGGAACTCAAAATTACCTCCAACGAGACCGAAGTCGGCGTGGAGGGCTGTCTCTCCGTCCCTGGGCTGCTGGGCGAGGTGGAGCGTTCGCTGGCGGTGACGGTCAAGGGTCTGAACCGGCGCGGCCAGCCGATGCGCATCAAGGCCAGGGGCTGGAAGGCGCGCATCTTCCAGCATGAGATTGATCACCTGAATGGCGTTGTCTTCACTGACCGCGCCACGAGAATCTGGAAGCCGGAGCCGGGTGAACCGGCGCTGGATAACGTTTGATATGCTTTGGTCGCCGTCCCCGGCGGCCAACCTGCGCCGCGGACGGCGCAGGGAGCAACTATGTTTTTGACCCACCTCTCCCTGACCAACTTCCGCAACTTTGCCCGCCTTGATATTGACATACCGAGGCGGGTTGTTCTGCTGGTGGGGAGCAATTCCCAGGGCAAAACCAGCATACTGGAAGCTATCTATTTCCTGGCCGCGTTCACGTCTATGCAAACGCACCTGGACCGGCAACTGGTCAATTTCATCGCTGCACGCCAGGAGTTAGCGGTGGCGCGCCTGGTAGCAGAGTACACGCGCGGGCCAACGGCACACAAGCTCGAGGTGCGCTTAATTCTCGAACCGAGTGGTGTAAACGGTCAAAGGCTGCGCAAGGAAATCCTCCTCGACGGCGTCAAGCGTCCGCTCTCGGAGGTGATCGGCCACTTCAACGCCGTCATCTTCATCCCCCAGATGATGCAGATCATCGAGGGCGGCCCGGAAGAGCGCCGCCGTCACCTGAACCTGGCGCTGGCGCAGACGATCCCAGCGTATGCCCGTACCCTGAACGAGTACGGACAGGCGCTGACGCAGCGCAATGCCCTGCTCAAGCTGCTCAACGAGCGCGGCGGAGATGCCTCGCAATTGGATCCTTGGGATGCTAACCTGGCGAGCAGCGGCGCGCAGATCATCCTGGCCCGTATCCAGGCGGTGCAGGAGATCGAGAAATTGGCCGCCCGCGTGCATTTCGAGCTGACCCACCGCCAGGAGGTGCTGCGCCTGAACTACCTGCCGGCCTACGACCCGCTGCCGCGCCCGCACGGCCAGATCGCCATGCTGCTCAACGAGCCGGTTGACAGGGGCAAGCTGACTTTGGAAGAGATCCAGCAGGATTTTCTGCGACGGCTGCAGGAAGTGCGCAGCGAGGAGATCGCGCGCGGCATGACGACCCTCGGCCCGCACCGCGACGAGCTGCGTTTTCTGTCCAACGGCATTGACCTGGGCGATTACGGCTCGCGCGGTCAGGTGCGCACGACCCTGCTGGCGCTCAAGCTGGCCGAGGTCGAATGGATGAAGAAGAGGACCGGCCAGTGGCCGGTGCTGCTGCTCGACGAGGTGCTGGCCGAGTTGGATATCCAGCGCCGCGTTGATTTGCTGGCTTATATCGAAAAAAGCGAACAAGCCTTGCTGACCACTACTGACATGAATCTGTTCGCGCCTGGCTTCATTGAACGGGTCAAGGTTTGGCGAGTGGAGGATGGCAAAGTCAGTGGTCAGTGATCAGTGTTCAGTAATCGGTGTTCAGTTGTCGGTAAGGAGGAAGGATGTCTGTCAAACACGCGAACGATATCCCTGTGGAGCCGGTCAAGGCCGGGGATAAGACCACCATCCAGGTGCTCATCTCTTCGCAGGAGGGGCCGAACTTTGCCATGCGGCGTTTCGTCATGCAGCCCGGCGGTGGGATGCCCAACCATACCAATACGGTCGAGCACGAGCAGTACGTGCTGCGCGGCCATGCCCGCATCGGCATTGGTGATGAAGTATTCGATGTTCAGGCCGGGGATATGGTTTTCATCCCGGAGGGCGTGCCGCATTGGTATCAGAATGTGGGGGAGGAGAATTTCGAGTTCCTGTGCATGATCCCCAACAAGCCGGATGAGATAAGGATCATTGGGAAGGGATGCTGACGGTTCGCGATTCTCCTGCGCGAGGACTTTGACGTAACTACCTGCCCCCGTTCTTCGCGACCGCGTAGCGTCCCTTTCGCGAAGCACCCTGCGGGTAGGGAAGCACCCTGCGGGTTGGGGGTCGCGCCCTTCGCGGTTCAAGAACTTGATCTTGCTACAGCGGCTTCTTCGCCGGGATGCCCGACTTGCGCGGATATTGCCCCGGCGTCGCAGCGACTTTATCAATCACCACAAGATAGTGTTCATCGGCCACGCCCGGCAGTGTGACGGGGATCAACTGCCGCATTTGGCCGCCGAGCATCTTGAGGGCTGGCTCCGCTTTGTGGACTTCCGCCGGGCCGCTGACCCCTTTCTGCGCCAGCATGTGGCCGTTAACCTGTAGCAGGGGGAGGAGATACTCCGCCAGCACCGGCAGGTCGGCCACGGCGCGCGCTACGGCCCAATCGTATTGCTCGCGGTGCGCGGCCATTTGCCCGACCTCCTCGGCGCGCGCCGTGAGCACCTCCACACCCTCCATTTTCATCTCGGACACGATGTGGCGGCAGAACCTGGCCTTCTTGCCGACCGATTCGACCAGCGTCAGGCGCATGGCAGGATACAGGATTTTCAGCGGCAGGCCGGGGAATCCCGCGCCGGTGCCGATATCCACCAGGCGCGAGGGGGGATTTCCTTTCCACGCCAGCACGCAGGAGAAAGAGTCGAGAAAGTGCTTGGTGCGGATTCCTTCCGCATCATGGATCGCGGTCAGGTTGAATTTCTGGTTCCAGTCCAGCAGTTCGCGTTCGTAATGAATCAAGGCCACCACCTGCCGTCCGGTCAGGTGGATGCCGAAGAGTTGTTGCGCCTCACGGGCGAGTTTGTCCATTCCCTTGATTATAAAAGACCTGACAGGTTTTTGGGGAACCTGCCAGGTCTACTGATCACTGAAAACTGATCACTGATTACTGCTTACTGGCCTGTGCGGCTTTCTTTACTTTCTTCGCCTTGTTCTTGCGTACAGCGGCCACGATGCCCCAGATGACCAGCGCAATCGGGCCGAAGATGAGTACCAGCACCCACAGGTAGTACAGGAAGAAGCGGATCAGGAAGTTGACGAAACCTTCCAGGAAGTTGACCAGTCTCTGGATGGCCTCGAGCGCCACACCCTTGGGCTGCCAGCCGCCGATCTCGACCGGCTTGATGGTTTTCTCGGCGATCAGGGTCACATTGATGAGCGAATAGCTCGATGACTGCTCATAATACTGCATCTGGCCTTTGATCTGTTCGATCTGCCCGCGCACGGCAACGATTTGATTATAGACAGCCAGCACATCTTGTGTCTTGGAAGTGGTAGTGGAGTTGGGATTGTTCTTGGCTTCTTCCATGATGGCCTGGAGTTCCTTTTCGGCCAACTCCAGGTTGGTCAATTGGCTTTTCAGATCCGTGTATTGCGCGGTCACATCTTCGCCGGAACGTGTTTCATTCTGCACCTCGACGGCATCGGCTTTGATCTGGCTCATGGCAGTGTCCAACTTGTCGGCCGGGACGCGGATGGAGATGGCCCCTTGCGGGGCAGTATCGCCATTTTGCATGTAGGTCTGGTACATGTTCATCGAGACAACGAAGCCACCCATGCTCGTTGCCATCTGGGAGATGGCGTCCATCTTGGCCTGCGGGTCTTTGACGACGACCGTCAGGTCAGCGTTCATGATGACCAGCCGGTCCGAGGTCGTGGCGTTGGCGGCGTTGGCGACACCGCTGACCGATGTTCGGGCAACATCGGCCGAGGGCATTTCCATCGGCGCGGCGGACTCCTGCGCAACGCCTCCCGGCTGGGAATAGATCTCTGGCGACGGCGTGCTGGCTGCTCTAACGCCGCAGGCAGATAGCAAAGCAGCGATGATGATGATTGTGGCAAGTACGGTTTGCTTGAACATGGCTTCTCCTCCTGAGAATAAATTTCGGATGGGTTTTGCGCAATAGACGCACTGTGTTTGGAAAAAGTTCCGCTGATACTTGTCAGGCAAAGTAATTCGGTCAATTCGAGTAATTCGATGCGTAAAAATATTGTCAGCAAGCCTAATCGAAATCCGTCGGCCATTCTGGGTGACGGTAATGCTCGAACATGCGGGCGATCTGGGATGGGGTCACCCGCGCCAGGGATAGCTCTGGGATCTCATTCTCCCGGAAGAAGGACGCTCCACTGGTCTCGATGCTTTCGGCTGGCGCGCCGCCGGTGATCTCGCAGCGGAAGAATAGTTTGTATGCGCTAAAAGGATGAGGCGGCACGTGGCCTTGTTTCGTACGGTCGTAGACGGCCAGCAGCTTCACGGCGCGCGTCTCGAAACCGGCCTCCTCGTGGATCTCGCGCACTACGGCCACGCTGGGGGCCTCATTGACGTCGGCCCAGCCGCCGGGCAGTGTCCATTTGTGATCCAATAACTCATTGACCAGCAGGAGCGCACCCTCGCGAAAGACAACCCCGCGCGTGTCCACTTTGGGGGTCATGTAGCCCACGTTATCCTCGAACAAATCCAGGATCATCTCCAGGTCAGCGCCTGAACCGGCTGCCATCATCTCCGCCGCGACCTGCCGCACGGCTTCGTAACGCTCGATCTCGAAGGGATTCCGGGAGAAAGTCAGGCCGTTCTGGGCGAGGGCTTGCAGGCGCCTGGCCCACTCCAGCCAGCGCGGCTCGTTGTCGGCTGCCATATTACCAACCTCCTGCGATCTGCTCGGCATGACGACTTTCATCCTTCATCTTTCATCCTTCATCCTTTATCTCACCAGCCTTCTCCGAACTGCTCGGCGTGACGGCTTTCATCCTTCATCTTTCATCCTTCATCCTCTATCTCACCAGCCTCCTGCCAGCCGCTCGGCATGTCGGGGAGGCAGGCCAGCCTCCAGGATGCGCTTTTGCACCGCCGGGATGTCGTATTCCACCCGGCGCGGCTCCCAGACCTTCGTCTCAGGGTAGAACAGCGCATAGGCGGCCCGCGGATCGCGGTCGCGCGGCTGCCCGACCGAGCCTGGGTTCAGGATGGCGCGCTCAGTCAGCTCGTAACTCTCGCCCGCCGCGGGGACGACGATGTCCACGCTATCTCGCATGGCGCGATGTTGGAACACCACCTGCATGTGCGAATGTCCGACGAAGCACCAGGGGGTCGAGAAGAAGCCCAGGTTGAGGCGGGCGGTCAAGGTGTTCATCACGTACTCCCAGATCGGGTCGCGCGGGCTGCCGTGCGCCAGCGAGACCTCGCCACACACCACCACCTCGCGTGGCAAGCCGGTCAGAAAGGTCAAACTTTCATCGGAGAGCGTCTCCTTATGCCACACGAGTGACCGGCGGGCATCGTGATTAAAAGCTGCCAGCGCCAAACTGCCGGCTGCGGCCGTATCATGGTTGCCCATCAGGCATGTCAGCTTGGGCAGGCTGCGGATCCTCTGGACACATTCGTTTGGGTCTGGGCCGTAGCCGACGATATCCCCCAGGCACCAGGTTTCGTCCACATTCCCGCCGTCGGCCAGCACGGCCTCCAGCGCGGTCAAATTGGCGTGAATATCGGAGATTACCAGGATGCGGGTCACTTGTTCTCCAGCAGAGCGGCGAGGCGTGCGACGATTGTTTCCGCAACTTCTGTCTTACTCATCAGCGGCAAGGCTTCTTTCCTTCCGTCAGCGTAGATGAGGGTGACGCGGTTGGCGTCCGCGCCAAAACCGGCGTCGGGGGCGGTGATGTCGTTGGCGGCGATCACGTCCAGTTTTTTGGACGCCAGTTTCGCGGCAGCGTTCTCCAACAGATCGCGACTCTCGGCGGCGAACCCTACAACCACGCGTGGCCGTTTCTCTCCGGACCCGGGGCCTGCTCCTGCTCCGAGCGAAGTCGAGGAGACCGTTTCG
>MNXK01000087.1:4125-9212 GCA_001872165.1 Anaerolineae bacterium CG2_30_58_95 | reverse complement strand
CGCGCCACCTTGACCTCCGCATGGCCAGCCGCTGCGATGGCGCCCAAGTCCACCGGCCGCAGCACCTGACCGGCAACCAGCACCAACTGCGTGGCGACGATATCCTCGCCCAGGGCGCGGACGTGCGACCAGGGCGTCACCGCAGCGCGGATGCGAATGGCCACCGGGGCGCGGAGGTAGCTGGTAATTTCGCCGTTTTCATCCAGCGATTCGACGTTCTCGATGGGGATGACGGCATTAGCCCAATCGGGAAGGGGATCGCCAGTGTCAACGTACGCCGCCTGCCCTGATGACTGGTCTCTGGTCACTGATAACTGAATCGGCGTGGAAGGTTGCGCTCCGGCAGTCTCCTCCGCGCGGACGGCGAAGCCATCCATGGCGGACGCGTGGTAATGTGGCGAGGAGACCTTCGCCCAGACCGGCTCGGCCAATACACGGCCTAGTGCATTTTCGTCGAGCGGGATGGTTTCAAACCCCAGCACGCGCCAGAGATTGGCTTCCTTCAGCGCAGTCTCCAGGCAGGCTTTGGCTTCGGGGAGGGGAATGTCGTAGAGGTAGATGGACATACGCCAATTATATCAATCGTTTTCAATTCGATAACACAAACGGCGGATTTTGTGCTAAAGTATTGACATTACTGTCAAAAAAGGAAAACAGCTATAGCAGAATCAGAATTCAAATACGACGTTTTCATCTCTTACAGCCACAAGGTGTAGGCATGTTGATAATTCCAAATCTGCAAACCATCGACAACTGCTGACGAACGGGATGGCATAGAAGGGAATACGCTATGAAAATTCAAGATTTTTTATCATCAATAGATTGGACGCTAGCAGGACAAATCTCAATACCTCCCAATGAAGCAAAGTATTTCTCTATACAGGATCTCGAGCTTTCTGGCGCAAGCAAAAAACTTCTAAAAACGTTTGAAAAGGGAATTTACTTTCATCAAAAGGAAGCGATTCGATATGCAAAGGAAGGGAAAAACATTTGTATCAGTACGGGAACTGCATCAGGAAAAACACTTGCTTTTCAAATAGCAGCGATTGAGCGTTTGGCTATCGACCAATCTGCTCGAATAATGGCAATTTATCCGTTGAAAGCGCTTGGAAGGGAACAGGAAAAGCGTTGGGCCGACGCTATAAAAAAGGCGGGTATGAAAACGCCAGTTGGCCGTATTGATGGTGGTGTTATTCCCGTCTATCGTCATAATATTCTTTCTGATTCGCAAGTGGTTATTTTCACGCCAGATGTTATTCATGCGTGGCTGTTATCAAGTTTATCTAACAAAAAGGTTCTATCCTTTTTGGAAAAAGTCGAACTGATCGTTGTAGACGAAGTACACACATATTCGGGCGTTTTCGGATCCAATTCTGCTTTTCTGTTTAGGCGTCTCCAGCATTTGTTCAAGATGATTGGGAAAACGCCTCAATTTATTTGCGCTTCAGCAACAATTTCGAATCCCGAAAAACATCTTGATAATTTGTTCGGCTTGGACTTTACAATAATCACCAAAGAGCAAGATACATCTCCAAAAAGCCAAGTGGATGTATATCTTGCTAATCCACCAGGAGTTCAAGACTTTTTAACCGAAGTGGTTAATCTTTTGTCTCCACTTTATGAAAAAACCGACGCAAGATTCATCACTTTTGTTGATAGTCGAAAACAAGTAGAGCTTATTTCGTCAATCATTGCACGAAACCATACCAAAAAAGAGAAGCAGGATAAGAACGGCAAACTCCGTGAAGAGGCAACAACTTCAAATGATGTAAATGATAACGATGATGATGATATCTATGTTCCAGAAGAGACAATTTCAGTGCTTGAAGGAATAGATGTACTTCCTTACCGCGCGGGTTATGAAGAGGCAGACAGGGCGAGAATACAAGAAAGATTAACTCAAGGACGATTGAATGGCATAATAAGCACAAGCGCTTTGGAGTTAGGAATAGATATTCCATATCTTGAAACATGCGTTTTGGTTGGGGTTCCGCCTTCGTCCACCAGCTTGCAACAAAGAATTGGTCGAGTTGGGCGGCACTCACGCGGAAGTGTGATAGTCATAAATAGCGGCAATGTATATGACCAAGCCGTATTTTCCAGGCCCGAATCGCTGTTGCAAAGACCTTTGGCAGAAAGCACTTTGTATTTGGAAAACCCATATATTCAATATATACATGCATTATGTCTAGCGAGACTGGGCGGAGAACACGACCAAGTAGAAACAACTTTGAATCTAAAGTCATCAGGAGAGTTTTCGAGCAATGTTAAGTGGCCTGAAAAATTCGTTTGGTTATGTGTACAGGAAAGAGCAGGGCAAATCCCGAGAGAATTACAAAACATGAAATCCGAGTCGGGCGATACACCCAATTACACTTTTCCTCTGAGGGATGTCCAAACTCAGTTCAAAGTTGAATTTAGACAAGGCCCAAATTCTAAGCCTCTTGGCTCACTGTCATATGGACAGTTGATGAGAGAAGCCTACCCTGGGGCTGTATACTACTATGCCACAATGCCATACAGAGTTTCAAAGGTGTTTGTTAACTCAAAGATAGTTCTTGTAAGAAAGGAAAAACGATATACAACAAAACCTCAAGCGCTCCCTACGATGATTTTCCCAAATTTACGAGAAGACATATATCAAAGCTATTCTCAGGATGATTTGATTTGTCTTGAAAGCCATTTGCAAGTTCGCGAGCTAATAAATGGTATTAGAGAAAGGAGAGGTTCGACTGAAAGGGCTTATTCTTACCCGCTGACTGGAGAAATAGGAATTTATTTTGACCTGCCCTTATTCACACGGTATTACTTCACTACAGGGACAATAATTACACATCCAGTTTTTAATGAGGAAAGAGTCAACATTACAGCTATTGCAACATTGCTCTATGCAGCATTTATTTTGCTCATACCTTATGAGAGACAAGATATCAATTTTGCAACCGACAAATTTAGAATAAATGTTGAGCCACTGGAAAAAGACGCAAGGTTCATAGCAATTTATGACCAAACATACGGAAGTTTAAGGCTAACCAGTAGGGTGCTTGAAGAAACCGTACTTAATAATATTTTGACGGAAGCGAGGAATGTAGCGTCAAAGCAGGAACTTATCGAAGTGAGCCAACAGACACTGGACGCTCTTGATTTACTTATCAAGTTGACACGCAAACCTAAAAGCGCCATGTCTTTGGGGCAAAAGGTGATTTCATTACTTGGGAGTAATTACAAACGAGTCATTCTCCCTGAAAGCAAAGGTGTTCTCTTAACAATGAATAATGAGGAGTTTACTGTTGAAAGGATTTTCTTTAGTCCCGATGGCTTGACATATGAAGGAAAAACCCCTCATCAATTTACAGAAAGATTATGCCCACTGGTTGACCATGTTGAAGAAATACCTGGGGAAAGTAAAATGGGATACTTTAATCTTAGGACAGGGATGGTTGAAAATTTGTCCAAAGAACAAATAAAAGCAATTGAAGAAGAATACAGAAAATGAGTAATTAATCAGAAAGGGATATTAGCTTATCAAAAGGGACCCCGACGAAATGGAGTCCCTTTTGATTCGCGTTTCCCTTCTCACTTCTTACTCGTTACTTCTCACTCCCTCGGAACAAAATACACATCCGTCGGCTTCAACTTGGACTTGCGCAGGAAGCGCGGCTTCACCTCCATACCAATCCTTACATCAGCACCACTTCCACCACCTCCCCCGCGCTGACGCCGTTCGCATCCGGCGGGATGCGCACCAATCCATCCGCGGCGACCAGGGAGAAGATGAGATTGGATTTGGAGAAGATCGGCTCAGCCAGCCACTCCCCCTCTCCCGAACTTGGGAGCCCCACAGGGGTGCTTCGCGAAGGGGCCAGGGGTGAGGGCCGAAGCAGTCGCACCGCCACCCAATCCTCCCGCCCCGCCTGCGAGGGGACGTTGATAGTCAGCCTGGCGAGCAGCGATGGACGCGGGCGGTCTGCTGGCAAGCCTAGCAGCTTCTCGATCACCGGCACAACGAACAACCCAGCGATCACCAGCGCGCTGACCGGGTTGCCCGGCAGCCCAATCACTGCCTTGCCCTCGCAAACTGCCAGGATGGTCGGCTTGCCAGGCCGGATGTTGACGCCGTGCACCAGCACCCCCGGTTTGCCCATAGAGCGGATGGCATCCGCGGTCATGTCACGCGCACTGGCCGAGGAGCCGGCTGTGATGACCACCAGATCACATTCCGACAAGGCGCGTCGGGCCACCTGCTGCATGGTTTCGAGATCGTCCGGCACGATGCCATATAATACCGGCTCACCGCCTGTTTTTGTCACCAGCGCGGACAGGGTGTAAGAGTTGACATCCCGCACCTGGCCGGGACGCGGCGTTTGCTCGGGCTGCACGACTTCGTCGCCGCTGGAGATCAGGCCAACGCGCGGCCGCTTCACGACCGCGACCTGCGTCACGCCCAGCGCCATCAGCCCGCCAACCTCCGCCGGGCGGACGCACATCCCGGCCGGGATGACGACCTGTCCCTGCCTGACATCCTCGCCAATGCGCAAGACATTTTCCCCCTCCGCGACCGCACGCGAAATTTCAATTTCGGGTGTAGGGGCAGGGCTTGCCGTCTCGCACCGGTGTGCCGCCGGTGTTCGCGGCACGAACGGTGTCCCTGCCCCAGGGCGACCATGAAGGTCGCCCCTACCAACCATCTGTGTATATTCCAGCATGACGACCGCATCCGCGCTGGCAGGTAGCATCCCGCCGGTGTGGATCAGGGCCGCCTCGCCCGGGTGGAGGTCAATATCAGGTTGCGCGCCCATCGAAACCTCCCCGACAACCTTGAGATAAGCTGGCAGCGACTCGCTCGCCCCGAAGGTATCCGCGGCGTGGACCGCGTAACCATCCATAGCGGAGCGGTCGAAGGCCGGCAGCGGATGCGGCGCCTCGACCGGTAAAGCGGTCACCCGGCCCAGGGCCAGAGTCGTGTCAATGGTCTCGGCAGCCGGCTGAGGGTCCGGCAAGCTGCGCAGGAGAAGCGAACGGGCTTCGTCGGGTGTCTGGAGGTGGAGGAATTCAGGCATGGGGAGATATGAAAGATGAAAGATGAA
>MNXK01000087.1:0-4116 GCA_001872165.1 Anaerolineae bacterium CG2_30_58_95 | reverse complement strand
AAAGATGAAAGATGAAGGATGAAAGATGAAAGATGAAGGATGAAAGATGAAAGATGAAGGATGAAAGATGAAAGTCAGCGGATCCAAAAGGTGAGGGTGAGCAGGTAGGCTGTCAGGCCGAAGATGGCGGTGGCGTTGGCGGACAGGATGGACCAGAGAGGCTTGACGCCCAAAGCAATGTTACGCAGCATGAAGATCTGGTAGGCGGCCAGCGGGAGGGTCAGGAAGACCGGCCAGAGCAGCCGCCAGGGAAAGCCAAAGAAAGGCGCGGTGACGAACAGCACGTAAGCAGCCAGCAATAGGGCGTGGTGGAGCGGGATGGCGCGCGGCCAAGTCAGGCGGATCAGCAGGGTGCGGCGGCCATATTTCTGGTCGGAGGCGAAAGTAGGAAAATCCAACGCCAGCAAATAGGCTACAGCCAGCAGCGTCAGCGGAAAAGTGACCAGCGGCAGGAGACGGTGGAATTCGTCCGCCTGGAGCGTGAAGGCCAGGACAGGAATGAAATCAGCGAAGAGGATGGCGAGAGCGAATTCACCAAAGCCGGCATTGACCAGGCGCAACGGCGGCACGGAATAGGCCATGAGCAGCAGGAAAATCAGCGCGAGGAAGATGCCGGGCGAGGGAGTGATGAACCGGCCGCGCAGCATCACGACGGTCAGCGCGGCGACCAGGGTCAGCACAGCTGCGGAAACCTGCAGAAGGAGCGTCCGCAAGCGCAGGCGTTGGGAGGGGGTGTCTGCCTCACCCAATGGTTCATTCGGCGGGCGGAAGTACTCGGCCAACAGGTAAGCAGCAACCTGGATCAATAAGAGCCATACGAATCCCAGCCAGAATGCACTGCTTTCGAGGTGAATGCCAAGATAGCGGGCAATGCCCGTACCCAGGATGTAGGTCAGGCTGGCGAGGAAAAGCCGGAGAGGTTGCGAAAAGCGGAGCAGCGTACGGAGATTTGTCATAGCATTTCAGCGGCTACCTGCGCTTCGACTACGGGGCTTCACCAAGTTCAGCCCCTCCGCTCAGCGCGGAAGCATGGCGCATGTCGCGCAAGTGGATCTGGTTGTGGCGATAAACCATCTTGATCATCTCGCCCAGGGTGGTAACGCCCAGGAAGGGATGGCGGCCTGTCTTTTGCAGGTCAGATTCGGAGAGGCCCGAAACCCAGGCGATCATCCCGGCTCGCGCTTCCTGGTATTGCGCAAGCAAGTCGAATGGGGATATTTCAGCCAGTTTCGACACCTGTTCGGCGTTGAAACGATCAACCGAGAAATCTTCGCTTGCGCCCCCGCCGCCGCTGCGGATATTCTCGAACAGCTTCAAGATTGACTTCTCCACCGAGACGAAGTGCGCCAGCACGTCACGCACATTCCATTTTTCACCTTCAGTGTAGACGACCTGCTGCCATTGGTTACCGGTCAACGCGGCGAAATAGGCCGCGATCTTTTCGCCCTCGGCGCGCAGGCGGGAGGAGAGGAAGGTGGGGGTTTCGGGCATGGATTACTCCGTGATGCGTGACGAGTGATGAGTGATGCTGGATGCGGTGATTAGATGAGCGAGTAGCCGCCATCCACAACGATGGTCTGCCCTGTAATATATTCGTTTTTGAGTAAAAATTCGAGGGCAGCCGCGACCTCGTCCACCGAGGCGGGACGCTTCAGCGGCAGACGTCCCACCAGCCGCACCCATTCTTCTTCCGTAACGTACTCGGACGGCAATACCAGGCCCGGGGCGATGGCGTTGACCCGGATCTTGGGCGCCAGGGAACGCGCCAGCACGCGCGTCAGCGTCTCGAGGGCTGCCTTGCTGACCGTATAGGCCGGAAAGCCGCTCCAGGCCTTCTGCGCGCCGACATCGGTCACATTGACGATCAGCCCGCCAGCCTCCATTCGCTTCGCGGCCTCCTGTGCACACAGAAAGGGAGCGCGCAAATTCAGCGCGATCGCGGCGTCGAAATCAGCGGCGGATAGCGTGCGCACGTCGCCGCGCGGCATGAGGGCTGCGGAATTGACCAAGACCTTCAAGGGGTGAGGCAGCGCGTCGAGAGTAGAGAATAGAGAATAGAGATCAGTCAGGTTGCCCAGATCGGCTCGCGCCAGATAAACCGGCGCCTCGAGTGCGCGCATCTCTTCAGCAGTAGCAGCCGCTTCTTCCTCAGAATGGTGATAATGCAAAAGGATCGCAAATCCCTGGCGAGCCAATGCCAGGGCAAAGGCGCGTCCAAGCCGGCGCGCCCCTCCTGTAACCAGGGCAAGAGAAATTTCGGACATGCCTATGTTTTACCACAAAAACCCTTTAAATGCTCACGGCGAGGCTTAGCGAAAATCCTCTGGAACGCGGACTTTAGTCCGCAATGCAGGGCAGACTGAAGTCTGCGTTCCGGAACGCGGACTTTAGTCCGCGCCCCGCCGGAAGCAGAAAGGTGGCAGATTTATTTGCGGAAGAAATTGGATATGAAGAACCAGATGTTCGCTGGCCGCTCTGCCAGGCGACGCATGAAATAAGGGTACCAGTGTGTGCCATAGGGGACGTAGATGCGCACCGGGCAGCCCTCCTGCGCACATTGCTCTTGCAAGTCGCGGCGGATGCCATACAGCATCTGGAATTCCAGGGCCTTCTTGGGCAACCCGACCTTATCGGCATATCTCTTGGCAAACTCGATGCGCCTCGGGTCGTGCGTACCAATCGCCGGGATAGGCGGAATACGCCCATCGGCGCTGATGGTCGGCGATCCGGCAACCAGCGCAGCGTCAACCATGATCTTGGACAACAAGTCGAAGTTGGCGTCCACGTCCGCTTTCTTGGGATAGGCCAGCTCCGGCGGCTCTTTGTACGCCCCTTTGACCAGGCGAAAGCGCGTGGCCTCGGTGAGCAAGCCGCGGGCATCAGCTTCGGTGCGGAAGAGATAGGACTGCACGACCATACCGACGTTCTTAAAACCTTTCTGTCGAATCTGCCGGTACAGACGAATGGTCTTGTCCGTATAGGGTGTATCTTCCATGTCAATGCGGACGTAGTTGTTGTTCTGCGCGGCGGTTTCGACGATCCGCTCCAGGTTTTGCGCACACAGCTCCTCGTCCAGCGCCAGGCCGATCT
The DNA here is from genome assembly GCA_001872165.1 of Anaerolineae bacterium CG2_30_58_95. GTDB lineage: Bacteria > Chloroflexota > Anaerolineae > Anaerolineales > Villigracilaceae > CG2-30-58-95. Next base: position 1,026 of record MNXK01000087.1, on the reverse strand, counting down.
GCGTCAGCTTGATGGAAACGTTCGAGCGCACGTCACAACAACTTATTTGGTTGATTACCTCCAGGATATCCTCAGTCGCCTGCCCGGCTTCCTCAGGCGTTGTGGTATGTTCCCCCAGGTGGTCGAGCGTAGCGTTGATGCCACGCGCATTAAGCTCGCGCACAACGCGGATCGCATCCTCGATCTTTTCCCCTGCTACAAAACGAGAAGCGGCCCGCCAGGCGAACTTCCAACGGGTCACCAGGCGTTGCGCCCAGTCAGCTTTGGAAAGGTAGATCAGGAAAGAACGCAGCATAGTAGTATCCTCGCGGTTGGGAAAGTTTCGGCGCACACATTGTGGTTGCGTAGTCGGCAACCAAGGTGGTTGCGTAGTGGGCAACCAAGGTGGTTGCGTAGTCGGCAACCAAGGTGGTTGCGTAGTCGGCAACCATCGTGCGCTCGTTCACTGATTGTAGCACAATTGCTTTTTAGTGAGTGTGTTATACTACCGCCTTAGCATAATTTCCATTCCGCCGGAGGCAGCGTGAAAATCCGCGGCTCTTCCCTTTATCTTCGCTGGGTATCCCTATTCTTCATTTCGATTGCCAGCATCTTGACGGTCATTACGCTCGTACAGTACAGCCGTCTGAGAAATGACTATCCGCCACAGATGGTCATCGCCGGCGTGCCCGTCGGCGGGCTGGACCCTCAAACTGCTGCCCAAAGACTGCTGCAGGTCTACTCCTTGCCGGTGGAGATCCACTACGGGGACGCCATTTTCCAGCTCGATCCCAACCTGATCGGCTTTCAACTGAACGTGGAAAGTATGCTCGCCGCAGCCGACCTCCAGCGCACCGGCGCCTCCTTTTGGGGCGGCTTCTGGGACTATCTGTGGAATCGAAAATCCGCGACGGCGGAAGTACCCCTGGTCGAAACATTCTCGGAAGAGCGCCTGCGCGCCTATCTAACCAGCGAAATCGCAGCCCGCTATGATCAGCCGCCCATCCCGGCGCAGCCCATCCCTGGCAGCACCGAATTCCAACCCGG
>MNXK01000145.1 GCA_001872165.1 Anaerolineae bacterium CG2_30_58_95 | reverse complement strand
TTGCGCAGGCCGGAGCGGAGCGCGGCGGCGAGGTCGCCGCCTTGCGCGCCCACGCCTGGGACAAGGAACCACAGCTCCGGCGCGGCGGCGCGGACGCGGCGCAACGCCTCCGGCTGGGTCGCGCCGACTACGAGGCCGATGTTATCGCCAGAATTCCATCGCTGGGCGAGCTTCGCCACATGGATATATAGCGGCGCATAGACTTCCGAAGTCTTCAAGACTTCGGAAGTCTGGGGCTTCACCAACAAATCCTGCAAATCCCCTGCCCCCGGATTGGACGTTTTGCACAGCAGGAACACGCCCTTCTCTTTGTAAGCCAGGAACGGGTCAATCGAATCCTTGCCCAAATAAGGCGAGAGCGTGATGGCATGGACGCCCAGGTTCTCGAAGGCCGATTTGGCATAGGCCTCGGCGGTCGAGGCAATGTCGCCGCGCTTGGCATCCAGGATGACGGGGATCGTGGAACCGAGACGCGCTGATTCTTCAGCCACGGCCTCGATCACCTGCTTCAGCGCGTCCCAGCCTTCCGCGCCAAAGACCTCGAAGAAGGCCGCGTTGGGTTTGAAGGCCGCAGCGTAGGGCGCGGTCGCTTTAACGAGACGCAGGCAGAAGTCCCGCGCGGCTGCGGCGGTGGGGAAAGGGATGTCGGAAACGTGGGGGTCGAGTCCGATGCACAGGAGCGAGGCACAGTCGTCCACGCGTCTTTCGAGAAAAGTAAAAAAGGTTTCCATATTGCCAGTATACAACATCTTTCCCGGATGCATCGGTTATAATTTGGCGGCTATCCCATCAACGCTGAACTACTCTCTCCTCTCTACTCTCTACTCTCTACTGCCATGATCAAAGCGCTCATCTTCGACTTCGACGGCCTGATCCTCGACACCGAAACGCCCGATTACGACGCCTGGCAGGAGATCTACGCCGGGCATGGCGCGCAGCTTCCCATCGAACTGTGGGGGCAGCTCATCGGCGGATCGGGCGCATCGGACTTCGACGCCGCCATTCACCTCGAGAAACTTCTCGGCCAGCCGCTCGACCGCGCCGCGCTGAACGCCCGCTGGCGGGCGCGCAGCGATGAGTTGATCGCCTGCCAGCCTGCCTTGCCCGGTGTGAAAGATTATCTCGATGACGCCCGCCGCCTCGGACTGCGCCTGGCGATTGCCTCCAGTTCTCCGCACAAATGGGTGGACACCTATCTGGCTGATCTAGGCCTGTTGGATTATTTCGAGATCATTATATGCGCCGACGACGTGCGGCGGGTCAAACCGGACCCGGGCCTGTTCCTGGCTGCCCTGTCCGCCCTCCACCTCCGGGCGGAGGAGGTCATCGTCTTCGAGGATTCGCCCAACGGCGTGAAGGCAGCCAAATCGGTGGGCATCTTTACCGTGGCGGTGCCGATTGCTCTCACGCGGCAATTGGGCGTTGACGGTGCGGATATTGTCCTTCCCTCGCTGGCCTCGCTCCGGCTGGAAGAATTACTCTCCAACCATCTCCCGCACAAGTGAAACGCCTGAAAGTTTTCACGCCTCCTTTGCTAACTCCTCCGCCGCCTGCGTTTCCATTTCCTTCGAAATCTCCACCAGCGGCGGGCGGACAGGCCAGCGCGGAAAGCCAAACAACCGTGACAGCAAGGCTTTCAGGATGGGCGGAAAGGGCATGTAACCTTCCAGCACGTGTCGGATAGCCGTAATGCGAGCCTGCAAGGGGGCAATATCTTCACCCCTCTGCCAGCCATCCCATATCTTACGCAAGTCAGGTGAGATCAGGTTGGCCGGGGCGGTGATGCAGCCCTGCGCGCCGGATTCGAGGGCTAACTGGAAGAGAGAGTCCGTGCCGGTCAGCGCCAGCAGGTCGGAGCCAAAGCGAGCGCCGAGGGCGCGGGCAAACCCGGCCTGGTGAGAGGAATCCTTGATGCCGGAAAACTGGCGCGGGAAGGCGTCTTTCAAACGCGCCAGCAGGTCGAGCGAGAAGCCGACGCCCGTCTGCGAGGGGATGTGGTAGCCAAGCAGAAACCCATCCGCCGGAACCGCCCGCCGGATGATCTCGCCAAAGTAGGCGAACAGCCCTTCGTCGCTGACCTTGCGGAAGTAATAGGGCGGCAGGACGACGACGCCATCGAAGCCCAAGTCGAAGGCGGCACGCGTCAGGTCGGCCGTCTCGGTGAGGCTCGGCGCGCCGGTACCGGCCAGCAGGCTGAAGTCAGGGTGCGTTTCGTGCACCGTCAGGGCGGCGCGGAAGATGTCGGCGCGTTCGGATGGTGAAAAAGAAGGGCCTTCGCCAGTCGTCCCCAAAAGGAGCGCGCCGTGACAGCCGCGGCTGGCAAGGAATGCCAACAACGGCGCGACCGCCTCCAGGTCCGGCGAGAAATCAGCTTCGAGCGGGGTGAGGGCGGCGGCGTAAACGCCAGCCAGGGGATGGTTGGGCGCGGTATTCATTCTTCCACCCCTTGCACGAAATCACGGGCAGCCTCGTCCGGCGGCTTGAGGTTGTGACCCGTCGCAGACAGATAACGCTGGTGGTCGAGCACCCACAGGTACAGGTCGCCCTCCGTTTTGCCGGGGAAATCCATGAGAATATCGCTCTCGCGGATGACACGGATGATGGGCAGATAGACCGCCTCGTACCAATGCGCAACCGCCTCCGCGTCAGAGACATCCCGCTTCAAATCCAGCCCCATGAAATAACGGTGCACGGCGATGTGTTCGAGCATTCGGCTGAAGCCATCCGGGATGGTCAGCTTGATATTCGCCTGCGGGCGGATGCGGTCGAGGCCGGTGCGTTCGAGAAAGTTCACCTTCTCGCCCAGGATTTCCAGGTCTTCCGGCCTGAGGTCAGGGGTGATGTTGATCTTGGTCGAGCACTCACGCACCTCGGCGTCAATGAATTCTTGTCCCTGCTCGCGGGCGACCGAGACGCGGTGGTGGCCGTCTACCACGAAGTAAACCTTACCCACCTTGTACAGCACCACCGGCGGCAGGCTAACCTCTTCGTAGAAGGCGCGATCAACGCGCTGCCAACGACCGGCCGTATCATCCTTTTTCGGCAGGAAAGCCCGGTCGAATTGCTGGTAGCGGTTCAAACTGCCAACGATTCTCTTGATCGGCACGGCCTGAACGCCGCGATAGATCGGCCCGCCGATGCGCAACTTTTCTTTGACCTCGTCATAGGATAGTAAAGTGTCCGGCCGGCCGGTGAGGGCAGCCTGGACGCCATTCAAGAAGGCCTTGAAACGGGCGTGGAAAAAGTCATCTTTGACGCGCGATCCAAGTTCATCACTCATAAGGGTTCGATCTCGATGAGACGATAGGGAAAAATGTTAACCACCGTCGTCGCGCCAACCTGCGTCACTGAGGAGGCCAGGTTACCCAACGGTATCGTATGCCCGTGCAGGAAATAGCGCGGCTTAAAGGTGCGGATGAAATCCGTAAAGGCCGAGAAGCCGATGTGCGCCCGGTCGTCTTCGTCGTGGATGCCGCGCGGCGGGGAATGGGCGATCAGGATGTCCAGCGCGCGGCCAAAGCGAAGGCGATGCCAGAGGAGCGCCGGTACGATTTTCAGCATACGCAGATACATTTGCGTCTGCGTGTATTGGTTGACTCGAGTCGGATGGTAGCGGATGCTGCCGCCCATCCCGGCGATGGTCAGCCCTTTGAGGCGCGTCACACGCTGATCGAGGAACTCGCAGCCCTCCGCGCGGGAATCGGGCGAACGTTGCTCGTAAAGTGGGTCATGATTTCCAGGAACGTACAGCAACGGTCTATTCAACGCCGAGACCAGGAACTCAAGATACTCGTAGGGCAGGTCGCCGCAGCCCAGCACGAGATCCACGTCACCGAAATAATCCCGCGCTTGGGGCGTGTAGATACGGTCATCAACTTGGTCGCTGACCGCCAGTATTTTCATGATATGCTCTGCCTATATTTTCCCCGAAATCGGCCATCCCTGCAAGGTCTGGACTCTGGCCATTTTTACGGAGTGATGGGATGGCATGAGCTCCTTTGAATCCCTAAAACCCCTCCGCCACATACTCCCCCCACGCCAACACTGAAGAACGCGGTGCAAGCAAAACGGGTGCAGGCACGCCTCGGAGCGTGTTGCAAATCTCGCCCAACATGATGTCGTTTTCGACGCACTCGATGAAGAGATGCGTGGGATCCCCTGCTCTTTACTACCAGAGTATTTCGACATCATATTGCTGGAAATCTCCATCTGCTGTAATGATGGGCAGGGACTCCAACTGACTCTGGGCAATCAAAAGGCGGTCGAATGGATCAGCGTGGTAGGGCGGCAAATCGTAGACATGCAGCGCGTGGCTGACCTGCACGGGCAATGGCCGAATTCGATACAAACTCATGCGATTGGGGACATAAAGTGACGGGGATTCCGGTAAAACCAACCTCCCTTTTGCTGCTTTAATGGCAATCTCCCAAACACTGGCGGCGGAGAGGAAAATTTCGTTTTTCCCATCCGAGATGATTTCGCTGGCGCGCGGCGATAACTGAGGGTCGTCTGCATTCCACCAGAGAAAGGTGTGCGTATCAAGCAGCACTCTCATACATCGAACTCCGTCAGCGGAGCATCGAAATCGGGCATAATGATTACTTTGCCTTTGTCAATGCCGGGTTTGCGCGGAGAGGTATCGTCCTTGGTAAAAGGCAAAATTCGCGCCAATGGCTTGCCCGCTTTGGCAATGACGACTTCTTCTCCGCACAACACGCGCTCAAGTAGTTTCGAGAAGTGGGTTTTGGCATCGTGGATGTTATATACAGTCATCTTACACCTCCACGAACATTGTAGACTAAGTAGTGGACTAAGTCAATGTTTCACCAAAATTTTCAACCATTATCGCGCCAACGTGTGACGTTCCACGTTCTACGAATCAAAACCCCTCCGCCACATACTCCCCCCACACGCCGCGGAGCGTATTACAAATCTCTCCGAGCGTGATGTCATTCTCGACGCATTCAATAAAGAGCGGTAACAAGTTCTGAGTACTGAGTGCCGCGCTCTTGAGCCGTCCCAACAACTCGTCAACTCGTTTCTCGTTTCTCCCCTCCCGCAGTGCCTTCAGCCTCGCCCGCGCTGCTGCTTCAATCGCGGGATCAACCTTCAAACGTTCCAATGTCAGTTTTTCGTCAACCTGAAACTGGTTTACGCCAACAACTACCTGTTCGCCTCGTTCGATTGCCTGCTGCGCGGCGTAGGCGGCGTTTTGGATTTCGTTCTGCATGTAGCCGCGTTCGATGGCTGTCAACGCTCCTCCCATTTCATCAATCTTTGATATGTAATCCGTTGATTCTTTTTCGATCTCGTCGGTGAGATGTTCGATGAGATACGACCCCGCCAGCGGGTCAATCGAATCAGCGACACCCGACTCGTAGGCGATGATCTGCTGCGTGCGCAGCGCGACGCGCACGGATTTCTCCGTTGGTAGCCAAAGCGCTTCGTCCATGGAATTGGTGTGCAAACTCTGCGTGCCTCCCAACACCGCCGAAAGCGCCTGCAACGAAACACGCACCACGTTACACTCTGGTTGTTGCGCGGTGAGCGTGGAGCCAGCCGTTTGCGTGTGGAAACGCAATTGCCAACTGGCAGGCTTTTGGGCTTTGAAACGTTCGCGCATGATACGCGCCCACATGCGGCGCGCGGCGCGGAATTTAGCCACCTCTTCCAGAAGATTATTATGCGCGTTGAAGAAGAACGAAAGCTGCCCTGCGAAAGAATCGAT
>MNXK01000172.1 GCA_001872165.1 Anaerolineae bacterium CG2_30_58_95 | reverse complement strand
TGGTACGATAACCACAACTGGCCAGTGCCTCGTTCAAATGCACGGCCACGCTGGCGGTATCCTGGAGGGCGATCAAATCCTTTGCTTCGCCACATGGGATAGCCAACTCCTCGTTATAGAGGATAAGTATTAGCGGGTCTTCTTCGTTCACTCCTTTCAGGCCTCCTTCGTAAAAATGTGATGGCTTGCGAGCCACTCTGATATTACTACGTTATCTCGAAAATATACAGGTTTTTAGGGCAGCAATTCTCAGTATGTCGTTGCGAGCGTACTTTGCGAAGCAATCTCCTCGCTAAAACAGGGGATTGCTTCGACGGAAGAGCGCCGTCTCGCAATGACATGGTTCATACTGAGAATTGCTGTTTTAAGGCAAATGGACTTGTCTTTTGAGATTGATGCAAGTAATATAGAGCATGACAGTTGCCTATGTGTAAAAAATACCTGCGCATCAAGTTGATCCTGATCGGGCTGCTCCTTGCCGGGGTGGGATTTGCCTGTAATCGTTCCATGTCTGCGGGCGCGCCGCCAACGGAAGCATTGGCGACGCCGACCTTATCCCTGGCACCGGCGGCGACGCCGATACCGACGGTCGCCCCGCAGCCGGCCATCCAGGAGACCCGCCGCCTGACCCTGGAATGGCCGCCTGTTATCCGCGCCGGCGACGCAGACACCGTCCGCCTGACGCTGGAGGTGGACGAGAACGGCAACCTGACGCCGACAGCCGAAATCGAAGGCCACGTCACCAGCGGACAGACGGTCACTATCCCCAATTTGTACGATACCCACAATGTCGTCGCTGAGGCGCGCCTGGATATGGCCGGGATGCAGGTCGTGCCGTCCGAAACGGCTAACCAGCCCCTGCGTCCGGGCCAGAGCGTGACGTTTTACTGGAGCGTACGGTCCGCGCAGGCGGGGAAGTTCCGCGGCGTTGTCTGGTTCTACCTGCGTTTTGTCCCCCTGGATGGGAGTCCCGAAAGTGAGCGGGCGATCTCGGCTCAGACTATCGAAATCGAGGTGGCGTCGTTCATGGGGCTTAAAGCTGGCCCGGCGCGCATGTTGGGGGTGGCGGGAGCGTTCTTGAGTTCGGTGCTGGGAGTCCCATTCCTGGAGGATGTTCTGCGCTGGTTGTGGAAGCGGGCGAAGAGAGTAGCAATGTGAAAAATAGTACAAATTAGAGAATATATGACAAAAATCACATGAAATAAAGACAGGGATTAGTAAACGAATGAACTTGTTTATGGTAAAATTCGCCCGTTGCCCGGCTAAGTGCCTATCCGAAAACCCTCTGGAACGCGGACTTTAGTCCGCAATGCAGGGCAGACTGAAGCCCGCATTCCGTTATTCGGATAGGCTCTAAATCCGGCAACGAATCCTTTATCCCGGGGTACGTATGCAAAATGCATGGCTATACATCGGTCTATTCTTGATCATTGGGATCATTGTACCGGTTGCACCACTGCTGATTTCCTGGTTGGTGGCGCCGAAAAAACCAAATCCGATCAAGCAAAGTACATACGAATGTGGTATCGAGACGGTGGGGGATTCGTGGGTTCAATTTAAGGCTCAATACTACATTTTCGCGCTGGTATTCCTCGTGTTCGACGTTGAGACGGTATTCCTTTTCCCGTGGGCGTTAGCCATCAATAAATTACCACTTTATACGGTATTGGAAGGCATCCTGTTTATCCTCATCCTTGTCGCCGGCCTGGTTTATGCCTGGCGCAAAGGGATGTTGGAATGGATGTAAGCGCGACGATACAATATAGAAGGCTGACAGGATGTTTTCCTCTCAGCCTTTTCTTTGTTGTAAGGAGTGATCCATGACCTTCTGGAGTGACCCGGTCAATTTCATTGCCGCCTGGCTGCGGGGTATTCTTGCAGGTTGGGGAATGGGCGCAGCCTTGGCGAATATCCTGCTCGCTTTATCAGGCATTATCGTTCTGGTCGTATTCGCCCTGGTGCTGGATATCTTTCTCGTCTGGGTTGAACGCAAGGTGGTGGCGCGTTTCCAGGATCGCCTCGGGCCGAACCGGATCGGGCCTTTCGGCATTTTCCAGCCGTTCGCGGACATCATCAAACTGATCATCAAAGAGGACATCACCCCCGAAGGCGCGGACAAGGTGGTGTACAATATTGCGCCAGTTCTGGCTGCGACAGCGGTCATCTTGCTTTGGGCGATCTTGCCCCTGGCCTCGACGATCTACGGCGTTGACCTCAACGTGGCTCTGCTGTACCTGGTCGCGACCGGCGCGTTGGGAGCACTTGCCATTATCATGGGCGGCTGGGCTTCGAACAACAAGTATGCCTTGTTGGGCGCATTCCGCATGGTGGCGATCATGGTCTCTTACGAGGTGCCGATGGTGGTCGCGCTGCTCATCCCGGCGGTCATCACCGGGACAATGAGCGTAAAGGGCATCACTGAATTTCAAAGCGGGGTGTGGATTGTCATCCTTTCGCCGCTCGCCGCCGTGATTTTCATTATCAGCGCGATCGCCGAATTGGGTCGCGCACCCTTCGACCTGAACGAGGCCGAGTCCGAGATCGTAGCCGGCTTCAACATCGAATACACTGGCATGAAGTTTGGCTGGTTCTATGCGAGTGAACTACTGCACTCCTTCACGTTCGGCGGGTTTATTGCAGTCCTGTTCTTCGGCGGTTATAACTTCTTCGGCCTGGAGAAATATCCCTTGCTGGGGGTCGTGATTTTCCTGGCTAAAGCGCTGTTCTTTTATTGGGTGATCATGTGGGTGAAGTATTCCATGCCGCGCATCCGCATTGACCACATGCTGGCTTTCAGTTGGAAGTTTCTCACGCCGCTCTCGCTCGCCCTGCTGATCATCACAGCGGTGGTGGATAAGTTTCTTGCGCCGACCAATTTCTATATGCTTGGGATGTTCTTGACGAACGTGGTCATCGCCTGGCTGACGATAGAAATCCTGCGCGCTTATGGCAAACGTCAGCGCAAAGCGGAAGAGACCCCTGTCCAGCCTGTAGCGGAGGCCGCGCATCACTAACTTGAATGTCATTGCGAGGGTGGTTTTTGCCTGACTGCCCTGGCGGGCTAGGCCAGGGAAGCAATCCCCTGTCAGGCATGGAGATTGCTTCGCCACCAACCCGCAGGGTGCTTCGCGAAAAGCGGCGGCTCGCAATGACACAACTCTGCGGAGCTAATCTATGACTCCTGTGCAAATCATATTTCTCCTGTGTGCCGCGCTGATCCTCGCATCCGCGCTGATGGTCGTGACGACTCGTAACCTGATCCATGCTGCGCTGTGGTTGGTCGCCGCGCTTTTTGGCGTGGCTATGCTCTACGCGATTTTGGATGCTGGTTTCCTGGCGGTGGTTCAGGTGGTGGTGTATATCGGCGCGATCGCCATCTTGTTCATCTTCGCCGTGATGCTCACCCGCCGCGAGATGCGCGACCGTGGGCCGCAATTGCGCAAGGATTGGTGGCTCGCCGCGCTGCTCTCTTTGCTGGTCTTTGCCGGACTGGCCTTCCTGCTGGTTACTCAGCCGGGCGTCAACCGGAGCGCGGCGGTAATGCCCGAAGGGTTGGACACGCTCGGGAAACTGGGTGCAGCCCTGGTGTCCCCGGACGCATACGTGCTGCCGTTCGAGGTGGCTTCGGTCCTGCTGCTGGCGGCGCTGATCGGCGCGGTCTACGTTGCGGCGAGCAAGAAATAGGAGGTCGGCATGAGCATTCCACTTTCCTGGTACTTGATCTTGTCCGCCGCGCTGTTCAGCATTGGCCTTTTTGGCGTGCTGGCGCGTAAGAATGCCATTGCCATCCTGCTCGGCGTCGAATTGATGCTGAACGCCGTCAACGTCAACCTGGTGGCCTTTTGGCGTTATCTGGAACCGGCCAAGATGGCTGGACAGGTCTTTGCGATCATCGTGTTTGCCGTGGCCGCGGCGGAAGTGGCTGTGGGCCTGGCTTTGATCATCTCGGTCTACCGCCGCCGCAAGACGGTCATCGCGGACGAGATTGATTTGATGAAGTGGTAGGCAGGAATTATGACGACTGAAACAATCATCTGGTTACTTCCTCTCCCGCCCTTATTGGCTTTTTTCCTGATCGTGTTGTTCACCAACAGGCACAAGGCGTTCAGCCACAGCTTGGCCGTCGGCGCAGCAGGGCTTTCCTGGCTGGGGAGCATGTTGGTTTTCGTGCGCGCCCTGGGGGTGCCTGAATTCGGAAAGGAAGTTTTCGAATCGGCGATCAACTGGCTGCCGACCGGTGAGACCTGGCTCAAGATCGGCGTGTTGATTGACCCGCTCTCCGCCGCCACGCTGTTCTTCGTCGCCTGGACGGTGCTGATGATCTTCGTTTACAGCATCGGCTATCATAACTTCGGCCAGCCGGCCGGCAATCATGATCGCCCCGGCCTGCCGCCGCACGGCGCGACGATCCAGGATGAAAAGGGTCACAAGCACAGTGTGCCATCCATCGAGCCAATGTACTCGCGCTTCTTTGCCTTCATCGGCCTGTTTGCCTTCGGCATGTATACGCTGGTGGTTTCCAATAATCTGCTAACATTTTTCATTGGCTGGGAAATCATGGGTTTGTGCTCGTATCTATTGATCGGCTTCTGGTATGGCAAGGAATCAGCCCGCGACGCGGCGGTCAAAGCTTTTATGACCACACGTGTCGGCGACGTGTTTATGCTGCTCGGCATCGCCTTCCTGTATTCGGCGACCGGCACGCTCTCCTTCCGTGAAATCTTCAGGCCTGAAATGTTGCACGCCCTGGCAACCACCGCCACGCCTTTCTTTGGACTATCGGCGGCCGGATTTATTGGCCTGTTGCTGTTCATCGGCACGGTGGGTAAATCGGCGCAGTGGCCGCTGCACGTCTGGCTACCGGACGCCATGGAAGGCCCGACGCCGGTCAGCGCAATGATCCATGCCGCTACCATGGTCTCAGCGGGCGTGTACGCCGTGCTGCGCATGTTCCCGCTCATCACGGCGGATTTCTCCGGTCACGCCCTCACGCCGACGATGAGCATCATCGCTTTCATCGGCGCGTTCACGGCACTGTTCGCGGCTACCATTGCCGTAGCGCAGAACGACATCAAGCGCGTCCTGGCCTACTCGACCATTTCACAGCTTGGTTACATGATCGCCGCGCTGGGCATCGGCGCATACGTGGCTGCGGCTTTCCACCTGATCGCTCACGCTTTTTTCAAGGCTTTGCTCTTTCTCGGCTCTGGCTCTGTCATTCATGGTGTGGAGCACGGCGCGCTACATACTGGCGAACATTTAGATGCCAACGATATGTTCAACATGGGCGGCCTGCGCAAGAAAATGCCGATCACTTTTTGGACTTTCCTGATCGGCGGTTTTGCCCTCTCAGGCTTCCCGTTGCTGACGGCCGGATTCTGGTCGAAGGATGAAATCCTGGCAGACGCTTTCGGGCATGGACACTGGGCTGTATTCGCGACCCTGGCGGTAGCGGCCTTCCTGACGGCTTTCTACACCATGCGCCAAGTCACGCTGACCTTCCTGGGCGAGCCGCGCACCCAGGCCGCCGAACACGCCCAAGAGACACCCTGGACGATGACGCTGCCCCTGGTTGTTTTGGCGCTTTTCGCTGTCGGTTACGGCTGGGTGGGCATCCCCGAGGACTTTCCGCTGATCGGCGGTCTCCTGCCGAACTGGTTTCACGAGTTCGTGGGGGGCACGCTGGCCGAACGTCCCGAATCGCTTCCGTTCAACTTCCTGCCGCTGCTCACTTCGCTGGTGGTGGCGCTCGGCGGTTTGCTGGTCGGCTGGCTGGTTTATCGCAAGGTCAAATCGCCACAACAAGACCGGCTGCAGATCCCGCTGCTGAAGAACAAGTATTACTTTGACGAAGCCTATGACTTCTTGTTCGTCCGCCCGGCGTATTGGGTTTCCGAAACCTTTACCTACATGTTCATGGATCGCGCCATCATTGACGGCATCCTGCACACTTTTGGGCGCGTGGCGCTCTGGCTGGGCAGCTTCTTGCGCAATTACTTCGACAAGCCGGTCATCAACGAATTCATCGGCGACGGCACAGGGAACATCGTGAAGAAAGCCGGCAGCAGCCTGCGCCGCATCCAGGTGGGGCGCATCCAGTCCTACATGCTTGCCTCCTTCATAGTGGTGGTGCTTTTCGCTGTGCTGTACTACTTTCTGATTGGAGGAGTGTAGGGATGAACTTTCTCAGCAGTCACCTTTTGACCCTCATCCTCTTCTTCCCCGTCCTGGCGGCGCTGGTCATCCTCTTCCTGCCTAAGGACGAGGTGAAAGCCATCCGCTGGACGGCGCTGGTCGCCAGCCTGGTCCCGTTCGGGCTTTCCGTCCTGTTGTGGATGCGCTTCGACTCGTCCGCTTCCGGTTTCCAGTTCGTCGAACAGTATCCCTGGTACGAGGCCATCCACTCCACCCTCCACGTCGGCGTGGACGGCCTTTCCCTGACGATGGTCTTGTTGACCACGCTGCTGACGCCGCTGGCGATCCTGGCCTCCTTCAGCATCCGCGAGCGCGTCAAGGCTTACATGATCTTGTTCCTGCTCCTGGAAACGGGCATGTTGGGTGTCTTCCTGGCGCTTGACTTGCTCATCTTCTTCGTCTTCTGGGAAATTGGCCTGGTGCCGATGTACTTCCTGATCAACCAGTGGGGCAGCGAGAAGGGCGAACGCGTGTTGTGGGGTAAGGTCAAGATGCAGGCGCGCAACTATGCCTCGCTCAAGTTCATGATCTACACCATGGCCGGTTCCCTCGGCCTGTTGCTGGCCATCCAGATGCTGGGCGTGCTTTTCCAGACCTATGACCTGCCCTCGTTATATCTGAAGTGGAATGCCCTCGAGGGGACTGTGATGGGTCTGCCTGTAGCAACGGTCAAAGCGATTGCCTTCTGGGCATTCGTTGTCGCCTTTGCGGTCAAAGTGCCGGTCTGGCCGTTCCACACCTGGCTGCCGGATGCCCACACCGAGGCGCCGACGGCCGGTTCGATGATCCTGGCCGGCGTGCTGTTAAAGCTAGGCGCTTACGGCTTCCTGCGACTGGTCCTGCCGCTTTACCCGGCTGAAGCGCAGCGCTTTGCCGGCGCGCTGGCCTTCCTGGCGGTGATGGCAATCGTATTCGGCGCGTTCGCCTCCTACGGTCAGACGGATTTCAAGCGGCTGGTGGCCTATTCGTCCGTCAATCACATGGGCATTGTGCTGCTCGGCATTGCCGCAGCCGCCAAAGTCGGGTTGAACAACCCGGATGTGGCCCTCAATTTGAGCAAGAATATTGCCTTGAACGGGGCGGTCTTGCAGATGTTCAACCACGGTCTCTCGGCGGCGGGCATGTTCTTCCTGGTCGGCGTGATCTACGAGCGGACGCACACCCGCAACCTGAACGATTTTGGCGGCCTTTTCCCGCTGGTGCCAATCTATGGCGGCATCTTGCTTTTCACCTCCATGGCTTCGCTTGGTTTGCCCGGCCTGAATGGGTTTGTCTCAGAATTCCTGGTCGTGCGGGGCGCCTGGCCGATCCTTACAGTCTATACGGCCATTGCCATGCTGGGTCTGCTCTTCACCGGCGCCTACATTCTCAAGAGCATCAAACAGGTCTTGCACGGCCCGCTGAACGAGCATTGGGCGCATGGTGAGCACCGCTTGACCGAGATCAACGTACGTGAGATTGTCGTCATGGCGCCGCTCATGGTGCTCATGCTGATGATTGGTATCTGGCCGGCTTGGATTTTGGATGTCATCAATAAGGCTGTGATGATGTTGTTTTAAAGAGAACAGAGAGTAGAGAGTCGAGAATAGTGAACTACTCTCTAATCTCTACTCTCTTCTCTCTATATCCGAGGTGACTCATGCAATTTCCGATCCTAAGCGTCATCGTCTTCACCCCAATGGCCGCAGCGATGCTGATCTTGCTGATAAAGTCCGAGCGCAAGAACGAGATCCGCGTCACGGCGCTGGCTGCGGCATCTCTTGCGCTGCTCCTTTCCCTGTGGGTATATTTCAGCTACGACAAGGCTGCGGCCGGTTATCAGTTCGTCGAGAAATACAACTGGATGCCGATGCTCGGCATCAGCCTTCACCTCGGCGTGGACGGGATGAGCGCGCCGCTCGTCCTGCTGACCGGCGTGGTCATGTTTACCGGCGTGCTGATCTCCTGGGGCCTGGACGACCGCCCGCGTGAATTCTTCGCCTTTTTGTTCATCCTGGCCAGCGGTGTGTTCGGCGTGTTCGCCTCCCTCGACCTGTTCATGTTATTTTTCTTCTACGAAATCGCCGTCTTCCCGATGTATCTGCTGATTTCAATTTGGGGCTGGATCAAGACGCGCGAGTACGCGGCCATGAAGCTGACCCTTTACCTGTTCATTGGCTCGGTCGTCTCCCTGATCGGCGCGCTGGTGATGTACTGGCAAAGTGGTCTGCACACCTTCGACATGCTGGCCTTGGAGCAAGCGGCTTTCTCGCCTGGCTTCCAGAAATTGTGGTTCCCATTCGTCTTCTTCGGTTTCGCTGTCTTGGGCGGCATCTTCCCCTTTCACAACTGGTCGCCGGACGGACACGTCGCCGCGCCGACCGCCGTCTCGATGTTCCACGCCGGCGTCTTGATGAAGCTGGGCGCCTTCGCCGCCCTGAGGGTTGGGATCATGCTGTTGCCGGAGGGGGCGAAATCCTGGTCGTGGCTCATCATGGGATTGGCCCTGGTCAACATCGTCTATGGCGCGTTCATCGCCATGGTGCAGACCGATTTCAAATACGTCATCGGCTTCTCTTCGGTTTCGCACATGGGGCTGGTGATGATGGGCTTCTCCACGCTGACGCGCGTCGGCCTGACCGGCGCGGGGGTGCAGATGTTCTCGCATGGCGTGATGACGGCTCTCTTCTTTGCTGCCGTCGGCATGGTCTACGACCGCGCTCACACCAGAGACATACCGAGATTGGGCGGTATGGTCAAACCCA
>MNXK01000194.1 GCA_001872165.1 Anaerolineae bacterium CG2_30_58_95 | reverse complement strand
TTCCTTTACCGCCGCTTGATTGATTTGCGGGTAATCGCGGATCTTTGAATATTGCAGGCCAACCTGTGCGCTGGCATACTTCATATCCGGCATGTAAATGTCAATCACATCCTCCAGTAGATGGAGGGCTGTCAGCGAGTCGTAGCCGCCTGTGTTATAAACCAGCGGCAGCCGCAGGCCAGCTTGCGCGGCGATAAGAACAGCAGCCAATATTTGCGCTACGACATGACTGGGCGAGACCAGGTTGATGTTATGGCAGCCGCGCTCCTGTAACTCCAGTATGACAGCAGCCAGTTCTCCTGGACTAACATCTTCTCCTACTACATCGATTTGACTGATATCGTAATTTTGACAATACTGGCAGCGCAGGTTGCAACGGGCGAAGAAAATCGTGCCTGAACCGCGCCAGCCGCGCAATGGGTTCTCTTCGCCGTGGTGCGGCCCGAAGCTGCTCAACCTGGCCTTTTCCCCTGTCCGGCAGGGACCGAGTTTGTCCCCGCGCCGGTCCACCTTGCACTCCCAGCCGCACAGGTCGCAGCTCGAGAGATGGGCGGAGGCTTCTCCGGCACGGCGCTCGAGTTCACCGCTGCGAAGCAGTCTCAGGTAAGCAGGCTCGAAGCTGGTCATTTGCTCTCATTGATCATCTCCTGCCAGACGGCCAGCCGATCTCCGTGAAAGCCACCGGCAGGGAGGTGCGTTTGGCGATCACGGCATAGTAATCGGCCGGCAGGTCAGCGGGCGAAGCGAGAATAATTTATGGTTGAGGTGTGCGGGCAGATACATCACTTTTATGGCAGGGGCGGCGGAGGGCCTGGCGTCACCGTTGGTTCGAGGCAAAATCCAACCTGCCGGAGGGACGCGGCTGCGTATGCCATTTGCTCACGATAATAATCCGGGGGAGTGTTGGTATAGAAAAAGCCCGGCTCAGTATGGTACGCCAGCCAGGTGTTCAGAGAATAAACCACCCCATTGGCGCCCAGTTCAGCGATGGTATTGTCCATGGTCGGTCCTGCCGCGCAAGTATGGGGGTAACCTTCATTGTGGCGCGCCTCATGCGCCATTATGATCATCAGGCTCCACACCAATCCCCAACCGGATTGAGGATCCATCCACTGTGTGATTTCTTTTTGGCTCAGGTGAGCATAACCGGCCGTACTGACATTGATGATGTTCGCCGGCTCACAGCAAAAGCCATTTTCAATGTCACTCCGGAATCGAACGCCATCAATGGCATTGATGAGCCACTCGTACAGGGATTTGTCCGTCCACGGCAGCGGCTGGTCGAACTCGAGGTTTTTCATAAGCGATAACGCCTGATACGCCCCTCTTTGTAAGGGCGTAAGATTGGCTGATCCATCGGCGCGGGTGCAGGCGAGCGTGCCGACGGTGGGGTCGGATTCAAAGACGAGTCGAATATCAGCGTCTATGGAGGCGATCTCCTCAGCGGTGGGGCATCGTGCCAGAAAAGTATCAATATTCTCCGGCACGTGAGGAATTGACGTCTCTGTTGGAGAAGAGGTAATGGTCGGCGTCAAGGTGCGTATCGGCGCCGTGGTGACAGCCGGCATCGGGGTGAGGGTTGGCCTATGGGATTGGACTTCTTCAGGGGAAGGCCCGGCGACGGGCAAATTGCAGGCGCTGATCATCCCGGTGAGGATGGCCAGGATGATCATCCAGCGAATAATGGATTTGGCTTTCATTTGGCGCTCCTTTTTGCCAGTGAGAGTACAAATCTGGCGTCAAGGATTGCCCCCTCCGCTCTTCACGAATTCTTGCCAGACGGCCAACGCGGGTTTGGAGCGACCATTATTATAACGCAAAGAGACACTGGTGAAAGCCGGATTTGTCTGCGGGCCCAGATCGTGCGGAAAAGACCACAGGGACAGAGTAAGGTTGATATTCCTGGTAAGTTCGAAGAAGCGCCGGACGAAGGTAGTCTGTTCGGCCTCGCTGCCGCCGAAGGGAGAATCGGGCGCGGGCGCTAACGGCTCGGACGGCCAGCCGATCTCGGTAAAAGCCACCGGCAGGGATGTGTGCCTGGCGATCTCGGTATAGTAGTCAGCGGGGAGGTCGGAGGGGGCGGTGTAGAGCAGGAAGGGGTAAGTCGTAAAAGCAGCAAGGTCGAGGCGGTCGCCGAAGAGATCGAGCAGTTCCCACTGTGGCGGATTCTGCCCGTCGCCGGTGAAAAACTCCCCGCCGCGAAGCATCTCGTACTGGAAGACAGGAAAGACCAGCGTATCCGGCGAGGCGGCTTTGACCGCCTCGTAGGTTTCGGCGTAGAGGCTGACGAAAGCATCGAAGCCAGTTGAGTCGTGTTCGTAATAACGATTGATCTCGACGCCCAGCGCCAAATAAAGGGGCTGGTACTTTTCTGCGATGGCAGACGCAACCTGTTTGAATTTTTCACGCTCCTCGGCATTAGCCAGCGCGAGCGACAGTTCCAAACCGCCCTCGGGCTTATCGCGAAAAAAACCCAGGGCGATTAGCGGGGTGAAGTTGTAGCGTGGCGCCAGCCCGAAAACAGTATTTACCACGTTGGGGATTTGCCCCGCCGTTTCCGGGGAATCAGTCCAGTCGGTGTACGCGCCGAGCAGTTCGCCGGTTTCGGAAAGAGTCTCGTACAGGTTTATCCAGTCGTCCTGGGTTGAATTGGGGAAGTTGCGCGGGATGAGTCCGGCAATACCGAATTTTGGAACGTCGAGCGCCGGTTGGGGATTGGTGCTCGTGGCTGGCTGTGTGGCGGGCGGAGTCGCCAATCCGCAGCCCAGCGCAACCAGCAGGAGCGCCGCAATGAGCAGTGCGAGCCTGGCTTTCATTCATGGCTCCAGCCCGCGGCGATGCTCGGCGGCCAGAAATCCTCGGCGGGAGTGATCTTGGCGCCCGGCATCAGGGTGTAGCGATCCACCGGCGTTGGCGTTGAGGTAGGGGTGGGGGAGACCTGTTCGCAGGCAACCGTGAGGATGAACAGGATCAGGAGGGGGAAGGCAATTCCTTTCATTGCGCCGCCTCGATGAAAACGGGCGTCGCGCCCAGGTCAAAGGAAAGGATTCCCCCACTGGCCTCCAGGATTTGCGTTTCGGGTGCAGTTTGCCCGATTGCGGTTGGCGTCCGCGTTAATAGGGCGGAGGTGGCCTCAAAGGGAAGCTGGACGATTACACTGGGCGGCGTCTGGCCAGGAAGGTATAGGTTGCCGTCGTCGTACCACAGCACCCAGACCGGGACGGTGGGCATTTCGAAACGATAAGCCCAGATGCCAATCGCCGAAACTTGCCCTGAGAGACTCGAAGGGTCCAGTTTCTCGACCGAATTGAAGGCAGAGATTTTCTCGTTGACCAACTTCAGGGCGTACCAGACCGGACGACGGTCTCCGGCGCGCCGGGCTTTGCTCCACAGGTGGCCGGTGAACGGTAGTTTTCCTCCAGGTTCCTGGTTGGTGATGGTGGTGTCGGTCATACCCATGAAGAGGGACGCGCCGAGCATGGGTACGCTGGCTTTATCCGCTGCCGCGATACCGGTTTTCCAATCCTCCATGTTGCCGAGGTTGATGCCGAGAATGCCGCTGCCGGCGGAGACGACGATCTTACGAACCAGCCCGATTGCCATCTCTCCGTAGAGCCAGGCCTGGGCTGCATCGTGGTTGGCGTCGGCCGGATCAGCCACGGCGGCCAGCGCCGCGACGACCGCATCGCGCGTTTCGAGCGTGGCGGGAGCGAAGGGTGTGGGTGGTACGAAGCCTCCGTAACCGATGAGGGCCGACATGCTGAACGCATCGCCGATCCATATTGGTTTTTCGCCGCAGCCGTTGGCGTTCAGTTCGTTGCGTATCCATTGGGCGGTGAGGGGGATTTCAGCGTAATTGGCCAGGGCGTGAAAATCCACAATGTCGTAGGCGTCGCAGGCGGCCAGGATGGCGCGCATCTCCGGCACACTCTTTCTCATGTAATCTGCATCTTTTTGCAGGCGGCTCTCGATCTCGGCCTGGTCGGGATTGCCATCGAAGATATCCGCCATGAGCAACGCGACCAGCAGCACGTGCGCCTCGGAGTCGGCGGCTTTGATGGCCGGATAAGCGATGCGCAGAAGCCGCACATATTCCTCCGCCGTGCCGGGCCAGTAGCCGGTGAACTCACGTTCGACGCCATAATCGTGGATCGGATAAAGCAGCCCCGGCATATCGTCCACGCCATCGTGGTCGTAGCGTTCGACCACCGCGCTCACATAGGCGACATATTCACCCAGGTATTCCTCTTTGGGAAAAGTGTTGACATCTTTTGGTGCTACGCCCAGGGCCGGCGGCACGGAGGACGCCCATGGTGAGAGGGCGGCAAAATCCATTTGCAGACCGGTGAAGCCGGCCTGCTGGTACTCCAGCACCAGCGCGTCCAGTGGACCCCATTCGTACTTGCCCGGTTCCGGTTCGATGTTGCCCCAAATAATGAACGCATCCTGCAGTTTGGCGTAGGTGATGCCTGCGGCTGCGTACTCCTCTGCCACGCCCAGGATAGCGTACTCGACCGAGATGGTGAACTGCGGGCTGCTGATTGCGGGTTGTGGCGTTGGGCTTTGGGTGGTCTGGGGAACTGATGTGGGTGTTGGCGCGGTTGGGCCGCAGGCGATGGCAGCCAGCAGGAGCGCAGTGGCAGCCAGTAAAATCCGTTTCAAGGGGCGCCTCTACCTGCCAGGATCAGGACAGCCGCGAACAGGCAAATTCCGCCCAGCCCCAGGATCAGCCCGACGATAGCCGTCGCCTTCGCACGATTCTTACCTGCAAGGCCGGTCGCGCCCAACACTGCGCCGAGAAAGCCCAGGAAGGCGCTGCTCCCGCCGCAAATGAACAACGGCGTGCCGACGAGCTGGATCCATTGCTGTGCGACGCCTGTCAGCGCACACAAGCCGATGCCGAAAACCAAAGCCAATGAAAGGATGCTCAACACCAAGCTCGCATTGCCCAATGTGTTGGGTTGGTGGGGAGAAGGGGAAACTGACATAAGCGTGCCTCCTTTGGCGAAGAAGACGGACGAGTGTCACTCGGATATTATGCAATGGTTGGCGGTGGTGGAATGGCTGGGATGTTTTCTTTACGCCCAGTCTTGATGAAATATGAGCCGATCCAGGCTGCCAGTCCCACTGTGAGCAGAACCGCAGACTGGATGGCTATCTGTTCTGCCAGGTAGTGTAGGATATAGGTTACCAGGTTGCGACCGGTGGCGACGATATCGGCGGTAATGATTGGCGGAATGCGTGGGGCGGCAAAGTTCACCCAGGCCCAATTCAGTGCGGGCAGGATTGCAATCCCTGGGATGAGAGCAATTGCGCCTGCAAAGAAAAAGGGGATGCCCCACCAGCGCATCCATCCCTTGAGTGAGCGTACGCCGAAGATGGTCACCAGCATGAGCAGTCCCAGCGGCAGCAGAGGGCTGAGTCTCGATCCGAAGCGTACATTGCGAAGTGCGGTGATGGGATCGTCGCCGAGCGGCTCCCCGCCGCCACGTTGGGCTGGCTGAGAGGAAGGCTTGATGATTATGGCTTCATCGGGCATTTCCGTGAGCAGGGCGTTCAGTTGGCTCTGTAGTTCGGGGAGCAACAAGGCGAGGACCACTTCTGGCGGGTTGCATATCACCATTCCCTGCTCACCGCCAAGCGCGCCGGCGGCCATTTGAACCAGTTGCTCGTCCGTGCAAGGCGGCTGGGCAGTGATCAATTGGAGGAGGGCATCCTGGCCTGCCTGTCCGGCGAGACGGCTCTTCAACTTCACCAGCGACACGCTTGCGCTGTCTGTTTCACCATTGAGATAAGCGAACACCTGGTCGAGTACATTTTCAGTGATTGCCTGGAGTTCATTGGGCGGGACGAGGATGTTGATAATGGCCTCCCAGTCTGACGCTTTGAGGTTTTTCATAAAGGGCGGCATTCCTCCTTGATCACCGCCTCCCAGGTTGCCAAAATTTCCCATTCCGTTTTGTCCGAAGCAGGGAGTTATCTGCGCTATCTCCGCCTCGGTTGGCGCCCGCGTGCTGTTATAAAGCTCATTATAGGCGGTCTCGCCGATGGCTTGTTTCACGCACGCCTGGACATCTGGCGGAGCAGTGGGCAGGGGATTCTCTCCGCTTGGTTGCTCGCTGGTCGTCGAAGTTGTTCCTCCGCCGTACTGATCCAGGCAAGGCTGGATCGCCTGCATTTCAGCCTCGGTGGGTTTTTCTTTCCCACTGGCGAGAGTGACATATCTTTCATTGCCCAATGTCTGTTCGTAACAGCCCCTTAGTTCGGGAGAGATGTCCTCACACAGCAGCGGGTTCTCGGCGCACGGATTGTAGTTCATGCTCGTCGTCAACAATTCGGCGGCGATCCCGGGCAGGCGTTCGTAGATTTGCTGGTCAGCTAAAGCATCCTTGTACAGATCAGCGGCGAACAGTTTACGTTCGATGTTGAAGAGCAATATAGCCAGTACGGCCGCGATCACGAACAGGATAGCGAAGATAACCGCGATGGTTTTCGATAGGACGATCAATACCTTACGCATCGCTTTTTCCTCCGGTCTATGCACAAAGGGATGGTGGCTCAAAGTAAGTGATGAGCTTTGTGGGGCGGGATGTTATCCCGCCAAATCAAGGGTATACGGGAGTTATCCCGCCAAATCAAGGGTATGCGGGATGCCATCCCGCACCACATCACTTACTCGAATACCACTATCCACAAAGGATTATGAGCTTATCCACTTACAACACTTGCTGCTGAATCCGGATACTGGCGGGGCTGCCCCACGTTATCTCAACGAATTCCTTTTTTCTTGTCTACAATTTCGATGTAATCTCTCGTTTCTGTTTTTCTCAGCGAGCCTCCCAGGAAGGTGATGAGTTCTGTCGCCAGTTGCGCCTTGTGTTCAGCATCGGAGCGGCTCCAGGTGCGGCTCTTGATTTCCAGGTAATCCACCGGTTTCGGGGTCTCGAAATGGTCGAGGTTGACATAGAACTCCGTGTCCCGGAAATTCACCAGCCAGCGCAGGCGAACCTTATCAATTGGGACGACGGAAGTAGGCTTGAAGTACTCGCGATAGAAGCGCAGGCTGTTGGTTGCGGGCGCCAGGTAGCGGCTGCGCGAGAGCAGCACGTCATGCCTGAAACCGCCTTCGCGTGCCGGGCCAATCAGGGTCAGTCGGACACGGCTGTTGACGACCTCCTCCTTCGGGCCGATGAACTCGTCTTCGCGGTACCTCAAGCGGCCCTGGGATGGATCGCTGAAATTAAAGTAATTATCATGCTGATGGTAATGTCTCTGATAGACGATCTTGACCTCGGGCCGGCGGAGCGCCTCCTGGACCGGAGCCGGGTCATCCAATTTGACTTTTACCTGCACCTCGAAAGACTCCTCCTCGGATGAACCGCCCAGGGCGACCAGCTTCGATAGCACGGATTGCTCCCGTTCGATAAGGAAGGTATCAATGCGCCGGGCGTACTCTTGCGCCTGCACCAGCAATTCGGCTTCGTTCAGCGTCAGCAATTGACGGTCGCGCATCAGCCACTTGCCGTTGACCATCACGTCGGTCACGTCGCTGGCTTTGCTGGCGTAGACGATCTGAGCGTAGGCGTTGTGCGCATCGCGGCGGAAACGCGGCGCGTTGTGCGCTGGCGTTATGGCGACCAGGATCAGGTCGGCGCGCTTGCCCGGTTCGAGCGAACCGGTCAAGGCTCCAAGATGCAATGCCGCCGCCCCGAGACGGGTCGCCATGCTCAAAGCAGTCGAGGCAGGGACGGCGGTTGGGTCGTTGCTGACGGCCTTTGCCACAAAAGCGGCCAGACGTATTTCCTCGAACATATCCAGGTCGTTGTTGGAGGCCGGCCCATCCGTGCCGATGCCGACATTCAGGCCCACCTCAAGCATCTTCTGAACAGGCGCGAAACCCGAAGCGAGCTTCAAGTTGGAGGAAGGGTTGTGCGCCACGCC
>MNXK01000039.1 GCA_001872165.1 Anaerolineae bacterium CG2_30_58_95 | reverse complement strand
AGAGATTAGTCACGATGAAAACAACTGACGCCACCCACAAATTGAAGATTGCCGTGTTATTCGGCGGACGCTCCGGCGAACACGAGGTATCCCTCGTTTCCGCCAAATCGGTGCTGTCAGTTCTTGACCCGGCCAAGTACGAGGTTTTTCAAGTCGGCATCACGCACGAGGGCGCCTGGCTGACCGGCGCGAACGCCCGCGACTTGCTGGAAAAGGGCGAGACGAAGAGCCTGACCCCCTGTACCCTCCTGCCCGACCCCTCCAAGCCCGGTCTTTACGTTTTACGTTTTACGGAGCACGGCACAGTGCTGGAAAAACTCACCGATATTGACGTAATCTTCCCCGTCCTGCACGGCACCTACGGCGAAGATGGGACGCTGCAAGGGATGCTGGAGATGGCTGACCTGGCCTACGTCGGCGCGGGCGTGACCGGCTCCGCAGTCGGCATGGATAAGGGCATCTTCAAGGATGTGATGCGCACGAACGGCATCCCGACGGTCGAGTCCGTCATCGTACTGCGCAGCGAGATCGAGAAGGATATGGAAGCGGTCATCCGCAAAGCCGAGGCCGTGGCGGCCTATCCGCTGTTCGTCAAGCCCGCCAATCTCGGCTCATCGGTCGGCATTACCAAGTGCAACAGCCGCGCCGACCTGGGCGAGGGCCTGCTGGAAGCCGCCGCCTACGACCGGCGTGTGCTGGTCGAGCGCGGCGTGAATGCGCGTGAGATCGAGGTCAGCGTGCTGGGCAACGATGAGCCGCAGGCCTCCGTGCCGGGCGAGGTGCTGCCCAGCCGCGAGTTCTATTCCTACGAGGCGAAATACGTGGACGGCACCTCCGGCCTGCTCATCCCGGCCCCCCTGCCGGCTGATACCGCCGAGAAGATTCGCCAGATGGCCGTGGCCGCCTACAAAGCCGTTGATTGCGCTGGAATGGCGCGCGTGGATTTCTTTATCGAAAAAGTGACAGAAGAGATATTCTTGAACGAGGTCAACACCATCCCCGGCTTCACCAGCATCAGCATGTATCCCAAGCTTTGGGAAGCTACGGGCCTGCCCTACGCCAAACTGGTTGACCGGCTGATCGAACTGGCGCTCGAACGCAAGGCCGAGCGCGACCGCACCGAGCGACGCTTCCGGAGAACAGCATGAGACGCATGAAACAGGAACTGCCCCGCGCCGAACTCGTCCGCCTGCGCCGGATGCAGCAGACCACCCGCCGCCTGACGCAAACCAGGAAAACGGTCTACCGCCCGGAGACAGTGTACCTGCCCGTGACGCCGCGCCCGGTCAAGCAAACCCGCACGCCGAAAGCAAAAGCCCCGCGTACTGCGCGGGACAAAGCCGCGCGGCCAGCCACGACCCTTCGACAGGCCTTCGGCGTGAGCGCTCAGGCGAACGCTCAGGGTGCCGCTCGAAGAAAGCACTACGACATCGCCTTCAGCATGGGCCGGGCAGACGTGCGCACACCCGGCATCGCCATCCCGCAATTCGGCACACGTCTACTCTCCGCCCTGCTGTGCGCCGCGCTGATCTTCGGTCTCTACACATTATTCACCTCGTCTACTTTCAAGGTGAACGGGGCTGAACTCAGCGGCAACCAGCGCCTGGGCGAGAACGAGATCACCGCCGCCCTGCAAATTATCGGGCAGCCCATCTTCATGGCCATCCCGGCCCAGATCGCGGCGAACATGCTGACTGACTACCCCGACCTCTCCAGCGCAGAGGTGCACGTCGCTTTTCCGAACCGGATCATCGTCAGCGTGACCGAGCGCATACCGCTCATCGCCTGGTATCAGGACGGGACGATGGCCTGGATTGATGCCCAGGGCGTGGCCTTCCCGCCGCGCGGCCAGCCCGGGAACTTGATCAGCGTCGTCGCAAACGGGAACCCGCCTCAGGTCCAGCCCGACCCCCAAAGTACGGGGGCAGGCCCCCAAATTGCGGGGGCTGGCCCGCAGCAGTCCACCGGCCAGAAGCCTCCCTTCCTCGACCCGGCTATGGTCCAGGCAATAATCAATCTGTCTGCATACGTGCCAGGCGGACCAGCGATGGTGTACGACACGACGTACGGCCTGGGCTGGCAGGATGCGCACGGCTGGCAAGTCTACTTTGGACAGAATACGGATGACATTCCGATGAAGTTAAAGGTGTATCAAGCCATCGTTGATACGCTTACCAACAAGGGCATCCGGCCCACGCTCATCAGCGTGGAATACCTGGACGCCCCATTCTATAAATAGCCGAAGAGAGTTGCTGGCCTGGATTGCCAAATCCAGGCTGAAATCGAGCCAAGACAGCCGCAAAATGCCGGATTTGGCAATCCGGCGGAGCAAAGCTGGAAGACAAAACTATGGACGAGATTGTCGTAGGAATTGACGTAGGCACCACCAAAGTCTGCACCCTGGTTGGGCGGGTGGAAGAAAAAGCCATCCGCATCCTGGGTGTGGGCATCGAGCCTTCGGAGGGCATCCGCAAGGGCGTGATCGTAGACCTGGCGGCGGCCTCGCAGGCCATCGTCCGTTCGGTGGAGAAGGCCGAACAAACTTCCGGCGTGGAGATCACCGCCGCGCTGGTCAGCCTGGCCGGGGCGCACGTGGCCTCGATCAACAGCCGCGGCGTGGTGGGCGTTTCGGGTGATGTGATTGACGAATACGACATCGCCCGCGCCCTGGACGCCGCCCGCGCCGTCGCCATCCCCCACAACCGCGAGATCATTCACATCATCCAGCGCGGCTTCGTGGTGGACGGTCAGGACGGCATCAACGTCCCCATCGGGATGCACGGCTTCCGGCTGGAAGTGGAGGCGCACATCATCACCGCCTCCGCCGCCACAGCCGAGAACCTGCGCCAGTGCGTGGGCGCGGCGGGCGTGGACGTGCTGCAGTTCGTGCTCAACCCACTGGCCTCCGGCGATGTGGTATTGACCGACTCCGAGCGCCAGATGGGCGTGGCAGTGTGCGACATCGGCGGCGGGACCACCGACCTGGCCATCTACGTGGACGGCAATATCTGGCATACGATGGTGCTGGCCGTCGGCGGCAACCACATCACAGCCGACATCGCCCACGGCCTGCGCCTGCCCATCCCGCAGGCCGAGGAAGTCAAAAAGCAGTACGGTTTTGCGTTGAAATCCGGGGTCGGCAGCGAAGAACATTTCACCGTCCGCCCCTTTGGAGAAGAGCAACCCGCACAGATCAACCGCCAGGAGCTGGCACACATCATCGAGGCGCGCGTCGAAGAGATCTTCCTGCTGGCCCTGCAAGAGATCAAACGCTCCGGTTACGATGGACTGCTGCCGGCCGGGATGGTGCTGACCGGCGGGTCGAGCAGCCTGCCCGGCATCCGGCAACTGGCCAGCCAGGTGCTCGGCCTCCCCGTCCGCACTGCCAAGCCGGAGAATCTGGTCGGCCTGGTAGACAAGTTAGCATCCCCTGCATATTCCACCAGCGTAGGCTTGCTGCAATGGGCAGCAGCCATGCAAGATGAGGATATGCCCTCCAGGCGCGATCGCCCGCGCCGCCGCCCGAAAGGAGAGAGTCGTATGAATATGGAACCTGTCAAAGAATGGTTCAAGCGACTGCTCCCATAGCGAGACGCGGTGATACGGGGATGCGCGAACGCAGCGACGCCCCGTTCAACTATCGGTCAATTCGACCATCAGACCAACAGACTATTCGACTATCGGACTAAATTACAGGAGGCACAACATGGACGCAAAGCAAAATCAAGCTGAAACATTTGCCCGCATCAAGGTAATTGGCGTGGGCGGCGGCGGCAGCAACGCCGTCAACCGGATGATCGAAGAAGGTATCCAGGGGGTGGAATTCATCGCCGTCAACACCGACGCGCAGGCGCTGCTCCTTTCCAAAGCCCCGATGCGCGTCCGCCTGGGCGATAAACTGACGCGCGGCCTGGGCGCGGGCGGCGACCCAGAGGTCGGGCGGAAAGCAGCCGAGGAATCGGCCGATGACCTGTACAACGTCTTGAAAGGCGCGGACATGGTCTTCGTCACGGCTGGACTGGGCGGCGGCACCGGAACGGGCGCCGCGCCCATCGTGGCGCAGATCGCCCGCGAGATCGGCGCGTTGACCCTGGGCGTGGTCACCCGCCCGTTCACCTTCGAAGGCGGCAAGCGCATTACTACGGCGGAAACTGGCATGACCAAGCTCAAGGAACACGCCGACACGCTCATCGTCATCCCCAACGACCGGCTGCTGCAGATCGTGGACAAGCGCGTCAGCCTGCAAGACTCCTTCAAAATGGCCGACGAAGTCTTGCGCCAGGGCATCCAGGGCATCTCGGAACTGATCACCGTGCCCGGCCTGATCAACCTGGACTTCGCAGACGTGCGCGCCATCATGTCGGAGGGCGGCGCGGCGCTGATGGCGGTCGGCAAGGCTTCCGGCGAGGATCGCGCCAAGATCGCGGCCGAACAAGCCATTTCCAGCCAATTGCTCGACATCACCATTGACGGGGCGCGCGGCGTACTGTTCAACGTGACCGGCGGCCCGAACATGACCCTGTTCGAGGTCAACCAGGCTGCCGCGCTGATCCGCGAGACGACGCACCCGGACGTGAACATGATCTTCGGCGCGGTCATTGACCCGGACATGGGCGACGACATCCGTATCACGGTCATTGCTACCGGCTTCGAACGCACCGGCATGCCGCGCCGCATCACCACGACGACGAATGCTTCGCTGACAACGAATGCTTCGCTCAACCGCCCGGCGGCACGGATGGATGCCCGGCCTGCCTATCGCCAGATGGAATCCGTCAGTGTGGAAGCGCAGAGCGGCCAGGCCAGCAACGGCGAGTTCCGTCCGCAGACCTTCAACACCGAGGATCTGGATATCCCGACTTTCTTGCGAAACCGCAGATAATCAAACCGTGGGCGCGGCATACGAAAATCCTCCCGCAGGCAAAACCTGCGGGAGGATTGATTCTGGCGAAATTTGGCGAGAGGACTAATCCGGCAAAACCACCAAACCGGATTGCCGGGCGGCGTCGGCCAATTCCTTGTCGAAGGTCGCCAGCGTAACAGGAAAGTTGAGATTCTCCTTCCAGGTAAGCGCTGCCGCTAAATGCACCGCGTCGTAGCCGCGCAAGCCAAACTCGCAAGCCAGACGGTCGGCGCGGGCGACCAGGTCTTCGGTGACAGGCAAGCGTTGGAAGGAAAACCACTCACCACGAAATTCAACCAACGATTGATGTATCTCTTGTGGGGATATGGCGCGTAACCGTGAGGCACGCATAATTGCCGCTGCAACTTCAGCGCGTGTGACCAGCGTCATCCCAATTATTTCTGCGGCGTCCATCCAGTCAAGTACGTCGTTGCTGCCTGCCTCCTCAACATAGCGCTTAACCAGGGCGCTTGCATCCAGATACAGGTTCATTCACGCATCTCGACGACAATGTCGGAGACAAGTTTATCGCTACGATTGACAGCGGGGGGCTTGATGCGTTTTAGTTTTTTCCCGTTCCATTCCACAAGCCCGGCTTTTACCAATTCCTTAGAGCGCTCAACGGCGCTCGTATGATCCGGGATGATACGCCCAACAGGTTTGCCATGATCGGTGATGACAACAACTTGTCCTTCTCGCACCTGCCGCAAATATTCGCTCAA
>MNXK01000136.1 GCA_001872165.1 Anaerolineae bacterium CG2_30_58_95 | reverse complement strand
CAGAAGCCTATCGTCACCCTCGTTGACCGCATTCTCGCCGCGAAGCAGCGCGACCCGAAAGCGGACACGACGGCATTGGAGCGAGAGATTGACCAGCTTGTTTACAAGCTCTACGACTTGACCCCCGAAGAAATCGCCATCGTGGAAGGGAAAAGCGAATGAGCCTGTATCGCATTTACATTGACGAAACTGGCAACCACGACCTGACTCATGCCGACGACCCCAACCAACGCTTTCTGGCGCTCACCGGCGTGATCTTGGAATCTGGTTACATCGCCGGTACGCTCCAGCCGGAGATGGAAGAGATCAAGCGCCAATTTTTCCAACACGATCCCGACGAGCCGGTCATTTTCCACCGCAAAGAAATGGTCAACCGCCGCCCGCCTTTCCAAGTCTTGCAAGACACAAAGGTGGAAAAGCGCTTTAATCAGACCTTACTCGCTGCACTCGACCGCTGGGAATATCAGGTGATCACCGTAGTGCTGGATAAAAAAGCGCACCGCGACCAGTATTCCGTCTGGCGTTACCATCCCTATCACTATTGCATGGCAGTCATGCTTGAACGTTTTGTGCTTTTTCTACACTATGCGAACCATCATGGCGATGTAATGGTGGAGAGCCGCGGCGGAAAAGAAGATGAGAAACTCAAAGACTCTTATCGGCGGCTATATGCAAACGGCACAGATCCCATTCCTGCTGAACGCTGGCAGGAAAGGATGACCTCCCGCGAACTCAAAGTCAAACCCAAGAGCGCCGATATTGCCGGCCTGCAACTGGCAGACCTGATCGCCCACCCATCTCGGCGTGAAATACTACTCGATAACCAATTGATTGCCGACACGAGGGATATATTTGGCGATAAAATATGCGCTATTTTGCGAGCAAACAAATATATGCGTTCGCGCAGTGGTCAGATACAAGGATACGGCAAGAAGTTACTCCCTTAACAAAGAGAAACGCCCTTACGGGCGCTCTCCGATAGCCACTGGCTATCCACCTCCGCTAAACGGATTGTAGTTAGTGTAGCACAAATGAATATGATTGTCAAATTGCCCAAAACCGAAAAACAATCCCTGCCAAGCGCGCCGAGCCGCCTGTCCTGAGCGAAGTCGAAGGGTCGGCGGACACGACGGTGTTGGAGTGGGAGATTGACGAGCTTGTGTACAAGCTCTACGACCTGACACCAGAAGAAATCGCCGTCGTGGAAGGATCAACCCGTGCGAAGTGACTTTTGATTAACCTAACTCGGACAAGCCGAAACCAAAAAGAATGAACCACAGAGCGCACACACCTGCCCCGGGCGCAGGTGCCGGGGGAGACCACAGAGAAAACTTTTTTAAAATCTCCGTGTTCTCTGTGGTGAGATTTTCTTGCAAAAAAACAAGAATTTCATTGGTAAGGTATTAATGGGGTCTCCGATTTTAACAAGAAACCGCCTTTCGGCGGAGTGCCCCCATGGAGATTCGAACTCCAGCTTTAGCCTCGAGTACCTCGATGGTATCAAAGGGCTGGCATTTTTCCAGTGCCCCCATGGAGATTCGAACTCCAGCTTTAGCCTCGTGTACCTCGACGGTATCAAAGGGCTGGCACTTTTCCAGTGCCCCCATGGAGATTCGAACTCCAGCTTTAGCCTTGAAAGGGCTGCGTCCTGGTCCACTAGACGATGGGGGCTTATCGAGCGGGGGGATTTTACCATCCCCCTAACCTCAGGTCAAGCGATTTCCCTAAGTTTCCTTCCGGTGGGAGAGCAGGGCCAGGATGTCCACCTGCTTGCGGTTGAAGAGCAGCGCCGGGCTTTCGATGCGCAGGCTGGGGATCAGGATGGCGGTCAACGTGGTATCGTAGAGCGGGACGAAGTCACGCGTGCCTTCCACCATGACGGTCGAGAAGTCGAAGCGTCCGGCCCATTCCAGCGTCCCTTCCAGCTCGTAGACCTGGGTGGTAACGCGGATGGGGTATTTGACCAGGTTCTGGTAGCCGCCGCGCGCCAGCGCCTGCGGCCCCACGTCCTCGCGGCGGGGGAGGCAGACCGCAAAGATGTTGGGCTTGACCAAGTCAATCAATTCGTATTCGCCGGCCAGCTTGCTGGGCATGTGCAGGCGCGCCAGTTTTGCGTCCAGCACTTCCATGAAAGAAGAGGTGGTATCGTTCATCAAGCCCATCAGCCCGCTGCGCGGCGCCATGATGTGGCCCACGATGCGGTAGCCCGGCGTGAGAAAATCGGCCGCGATCTGGCGTTGGGTAGGGGAGGTGGTCTCAGTCATCTATCGGCTTTCCAGGGGCAAGGTTCACTCCACGGCCGGGCGGGTTGAATCTGAATCGCGCTGCTCCAGCGGCGGACGCGAGCGGCGCGGCCGCGTCGCAGTCTTGCCTGCATCCGGGTTGAGCAGCATGGACAGCCAGGAGATGGCGCGCTCGTCGTACTCGCGCCGTCCGCACACGTCGCAAATCCAGGCCGGGAAGTTGGGCACGGTGATCAACTCGTCGCTCAACCAGGTGAAGTAGGTGATAAATTGCAGGCGCATCACGCCAGCCTGACAATCGTTGCAAGGGTAGGACTGCTTGGTGGCTATCTCGTCCATTGTTGTTATGCTCCTCGAGCCGCAGTTTCGATGTTTTCAGGCATGGTGTTCCTATGGCGCGGCCAGAACTGGCTGCTCGTGCTTGAGGATCATCCAATCGGTTATCGGCCAATATACCAGCACAGCCTTACCGACCACGTTATCGAGCGGCAGCAAGCCCCAAGTGTGGGAATCGGCGGAGTCATTGCGATTATCGCCAAGCACGAAGAGATAACCCTCCGGCACACTCCATTTGGTGGTGTATGCGGGCGAGGAAGCGATATACGGCTCTTCGAGCGCTGCGCCATTGACGTACACCTTCCCATCCGAAACAACCACCTCTTCACCGGGCAGGCCGATGACGCGCTTGATCAAATCTTCCTTCGGGTTGACCGGAAAATGAAACACGATGATGTCGCCGCGTTCCGGTTTGCCGAAGCGATAGGCCAGCCGGTTTACCAGGGCAAGCTCGTTGTTTTGTAGCGTGGGGAGCATGCTGAATCCGTCCACCCGAACGCGCGCCGTGAGGGTGTTGATTACCAGGAATAACAAAGCCGATAAGAGCAGCGTTTCCAGGATGTCGAAGAAGAAACTTTTCCAGGATGTGGTCGCTGCGCCAGCCGCGGGCTGGGTTGTAATCTCAGGGGAAACCTCAGACAAGAAATACTACCTCCGGTAACCAATATGGTTGCGTATTTAGCAACCAATATGGTTGCGTATTTAGCAACCATTATAAGACCCCTTTGGGGTGGCGGCAAGGGAAGAATCAAACGCGCCCCCAGGCGTAATAGGTGGGCACATAGAGGACGCGCTCGCCGCGCCGCCAGGCCTCTTCATCCAGCTTTTTCATTCTCTGTAATTTCCTGGCCGGGACGAATCCCGCCAAATCGGCCTCCAGCACCGCCCATTCCAGTTCCCGTTCCTCAAGCTCCAGCGGATGCGTTCCACGCCCCAGCCCCGTGCTGGAACCGGGACTACCTCGCAGGCTGCCCGTTTCGATTACCTTTATCCCGGCCTCGGCGAATAGACCGGTCAGCCGTCGCCCCAGATCGGGATCAGCCCCTTGCCGCCGCAGGGACTCGGCCTGCCAGCGGCCCAACGGTCTCAGCTCCTTGGGTTGGTCCACGCGACCGCTGTAATCCGGCTCGGCCAACGCCAGCACAAATCCGCCGGGACGCGTCACGCGCCGCATCTCGCACAACACGTCCGCGGGGTGCTCGACCCACAAGAGCAGGAAATGGCAAAAAGTAAGGTCGAACGTCTGCGCCGGGTAGGGTAGGCGGTGGGCGTCGCCGTTCGTCAGCCGGGCGCGCCGGGCGTGGACTCTGGCCTCGGACAGGCGAGCCGGCTCCAGGTCCAGCCCGTGGACGGTGCACCGGGCGGGCAGTTCGGCCAGCAGCGCCCCTGTCCCGCAGCCGACTTCCAGAACGCGCCGGGCTTCCGCCAGACCGGCCTTGTCGAAGGCGTACGCACGCAGTTCGCGCGTCCATGTTGCTTGTTGGGAAAACCTCTCATGCCAGTCTACACCCGCCACTGATAACTGATCACCGATCACTGATAACTGATCACTATCCACTGCTCCCCGTCTCTTTCCACTCAAGAACGAAACGCGCCTGCTCGTCGGTCTCTGGCACGTATGGGAAAAAATCGAACTGCATGGAGGGACGGTAGAGTTCCTTCAGGCGTTGTAAAGCGGCTTTGCCGTCCAGGCCCTGATGCGCCAGGTAACAGCCGACGACCGTGCCGGTGCGACCGATGCCTCCATGGCAATGGAAGTAAACCTTGCGCTCCTGTGCGATGGCCGTGTCAATGGCTGCGAGGATGGCAGTCATCATCTCCACAGAAGGCAGGCCTTCATCTGGGATTGGGAAGCGCTGGTAGTGAAGGCGACGATCACGATTATTCGCTTCTTTCATCAAAATGGACAGGTAAGAGGGGAGTTCGCCCTCGGTCGTCAGGTCGAGGAACGTGTCGAAACCGGCGTCGAGGAAGGCGGCCATGCGCTGGCGGGTTAGCTCTTCGTCCCGGCTGCCGGCGTACTCTCCGGCCAGGAGCTTGCCCGGCACGACCCAGTAAGATGCGGGGGTGGGACGGTCGAGGTCGGTCATCTATGGCTGGTCGAAATAGGTGCACACCCGGCTGATGATCTCGTCCCGCAGTTGGGCGAGTTCGGGCCACTCGTAGAAGAACAGGATTTTCTGTTCAGCGATGGTATCGCCGGCCGGTTTGGGGTCGAGGATGAAGAACGTCCATGACTCGGCGATGTCTTCTTCCGGGCTGGTCACTGCGTAGTCGGTCACGAATTGGTCTCGATGTGCCCTATAGAAATCGTAGAGGTGATTGTCGCGCCTCTCATCGTCTTCTATCGCGTTGATCTGTTCCCATTGGGCGTAGATGTCGGGCCAGAAGCGCTGGTAGAAGTTGTTGATGTAGGAATCTGGAAGGCTGCAACCCTCGGCTACGAAGTACTGCGGACAGGCCGCCGCAGCCTGGTCGTAGGCCTGCTGGTCGTCCGGGTTGTCGTAGACGTTCATGTCGGTCACGACCTGTGAGGTATTCAGCGTCAGCAGGTGGCCAAACTCGTGCAGGAGCGTCGCGCCCAGGGCTTTTTGGTCGCTGGAATCCAGGATATCCACATCCAGCGCCCACAGCGCCGGATCATCCCCGTCCTGTTCGACGGCGGCCAGGATGTCCTCGCGGCCGTCGGTGAAGACGATGTATTGGTTGACGATCTCGCGCTGATCGGATGGGATGATGGTGGTGAAATAATCCCAGATGGCTCGCTGCGCGGCGGTATCTTGTTGGTAAGGGCGCAGGCTCGCCGGGACAGAATCTAGCTCGGAACTGACCAGTTGGTCGCCCTCGACCTGATACGTGACCAGCGTTTCCTCGTTCTGCAGGACGGGCAATCTGCGGCGGGGTGATTTCAAGGGGGCGTCGCTTCCTTCCGAGGCTGCCAACATGTCCGTCAGCAGGCTGGGACAGGCGATCTGCGGCGAAGGCGAGGGGCTTGGCGTGGCGGTCTCGGCGGCGGTTGGCGTCGCGCTCTGCGCAGCACTTACTCGGTCGGCAATGACCGGCGGTGGGGTGGGGGCTGCGGGCTGGAGCGGAATGTAAGGGATGCAGATGCAGGCGGCGGTGAGGACGAATAAAGTGGCTGCCAGGATTAAGATCGAGAATCTTCTTTTCGACATCAGGATACCTGTGTTCACTCACTTGCTACCGAATATTCTTGTATTGAGAAATTATCCTAAAACTTCGCGGAGACGGCTCCCATGCCGTCGCCTTATCGGGCGTGGGAGCCCGATCAGCACCTTTTGAGATAGTTCCTTATTCGCGTCACATCGTACTCGCAGAGTATCCGCCAATTCTGGTAGCCTACTGGCTACCATTCGCGGCATTTGCGTTAAAAAGGCCTGGGAATTAGTTTATTTGATGAGCAACTTGACGATCTCGGCCGCATCTTTGACCAGGCCCGGACAATTCTTTTCGAATACCTTTTTTTCGCGCGCCTTCTCTAATTCCTCTGGCCGGCGGATGTCGTAGCCAGTCAATTTGCGGCAAATGATCGAGCCGTGCTTTTCCTCGAAGCGATGGATGAATTCCTGTGAAATCTTGTAGATCTCTTCTTTCTTTTCAGGAGTGATCGTGCCGTGCTTCAGGGCGATGACCATCAGCGCGCCGGTCACCGCGCCGCACACCTCGCCCTGGCGGGCAACGCCGCTGCCGAACGGCGAGGCGATTTTGAGCGCCAAATCCTCTGCGATGCCGAACTGGGCCGCAAAAGCCGAGAAAACGGACTGCGAACAGGAAAAACCCTGGCTAAAGCGTGTGAGGGCAGTTTGGGTTTGATCAGTCATGTTTCTGGAAGCTCCTCTCCAAAGACGAACAAATCGCTGATGGATTGCCGCATGTAATTGCGGCGGATCGCTTCGCCGAAGACCGCGCCAATCGAAAGAACATGCAGCTTCGGATGGCGCTTTTCGGGCGGGATGTAGACGGTGTCTGTCGTCACGATTTCCGTGATCTGCGGGACGGCGGCCAATCTCTCCAGCCCGCCGCGCACAAAGACGCCGTGCGTGCAGGCGACCCAGATTTCCTTGACGCCTTGTTCGATCAAAATCCGGCTGAGTTCGAGGATGGAACCGCCCGTGGCAATCTCGTCGTCGTAGATCAGGGCGCGCCGGTAACCCTGGATCGGCCGGCCGACCAGCCCGCTGATGACCACTTCCGTATCCGAGATGCGTTCCTTGTCGCCCGCTGCGACCGGAATGCCCAAGCCTTTGGCAAAACGGGCAGCCGACTTGGCATGTCCCATATCCGGCGCGACCACGATCGTGCTGCTCAAGTCGTGTCCCTCGAAGTGATGATGAAAGACTGGGCGGCTGGTCAGTGGGTCGGCAGGGATGTTGAAGAAGCCGTGCACCTGCGGCGAATGCAGCATCATGGTCATCACGTGGGTCGCGCCGGCTGTTTCCAACAAATCGGCGATCAACCGGGCGGTGATCGAGATGCGCGGCGCGTCTTTCTTGTCCGAGCGGGAGAAGGAGAAATAGGGGATGATGGCGTGTACTTCCTTCGCCGAGGCGGAACGGGCGATGTCCAGCATCATCAGCAGTTCCACCAGGTGATCGTTCACGGGCGGGGAGAGCGACTGGACGATGAACACGATGCGCGAGCGCACGCTGGCGCCGAGCTGGATGTACAGGTTGTCGTTGCTGAAGCGCGTGATGAGGGTCTTGTCGAGCGGCAGGCCCAGGTAGCCGGCAATGTCGCCAGCCAATTGCGGATGCGAGCTGCCGCTGAAAAAGCGGACTTCTTCCGGGTCGAGACCTTTTGCGGGCATAATCATTACCATATTCCTGGCAGGAGCCGGTAGCGGACGCGGGCGGCGTAATCCTTGTAGCCCCCCAGTTCGTTTTGCAGCGTGCGGTCCTCCAACGCGGTGCGGAGAAACAGGTTGACCACCAGCAGCGCCATCGGGATGCAGGCCCACAGCGAACCGAGGGCGATGGGGATGGTGATGTACGAGACCAGCAGGCTGGCGTAGCCCGGATGACGGACGAAGCGGTACGGCCCGCCGGTCTGGACGGTGTGGCCGCGTTCCTTCTGAATGCGGACGGTGGTGGCAAAAAACTTGTTCGAGACCATCGCCCAGGTGAAGAGCGGATAACTCAGCCCCAGCAGGACGAACGCGGCAATCTGGACCTCGAGACTGATCCCGCCTGGCCAGCTGAAGCGTTCATCCAGCCCGGCCAGGAGAAGGATGAAAAGCCCGCCGAAGGCGCCGATTCCGCCAATCACCCGGTCCCAGCCCTTGGCACCCTCGCCGATCTGCGAGCGTTCCTCCACCAGGTCTTTGTGATGCGGCAGGAGAACGAAAATATTGAATACCAGGAACGCCAGGTACAGGCCGAGATACGCCCAGGCGTTCCACCAGTCCCATTTCCAGACCGAGAGGAACAGGACGACCGCCTGGAGCAGGACGAGGAAGAGGATTTGCACGAGACGTTTGCGGAGGGCAGGTGTCATATTTCCTCTAAAAACCCTTGCGAAGGTTCTGATCTTTCGTCTGCGCCTCAGGACAGGCCTTCGCAAGGATCGGGATCTAGTGATAGATCTTCTCCCACGGATCGCGTAGGAAATTGCCAAGTATCTTATCCGCCATGCCTTGTGCGGGCAGCACATCGCCATCCGGTTCGACGTACAGCCACGCCTTGCCCGCGCCATCCATGACGCTATCCTCGGCGGTTTCGTGCGCCACCGGGTTATCGGCAGAGTAAGGAACCGGCAGATCGAATTTGACAGAGAGGCCCAATTCGGCGGCGAGCTGGCGCAGTCCGGCGAGATCATCTTTGAGGGAAGAATCGGAGGTGCTCAAGGAGAGGCTCTTGACTTCCAGTTTTGCCAGTCTTTCG
>MNXK01000205.1 GCA_001872165.1 Anaerolineae bacterium CG2_30_58_95 | reverse complement strand
TGTAGGTGAAAAAGGTGCGAGCGAAGAAGACTTCGGGCGTCGTTCCCATTTGCTGGAGTAAATAGGTGGGATACACACGCCCGCTGAATGAGGTCGGGTCGGTAAAGGCAAAGGTTTTGCCGCGTAAATCGGCGATGCTCTGCGCTTTTAGTTCGGTGCGGATGATGAGAGTGGCGTTGTAAGTGACCTTGCCATTGACCTGCGGCGCGACGAGCAGTTCCAGCCCGAATTGCTTATGCCCCAGGAGGTAAGAACTGGTGCAGACGAAGGCCAGGTCCACTTCGCCGGTACGCAGCAGGTCGTTGATCTCCGCATACGTGCGGCGCTGAACACGCTCGATGGGACGCCCCAGTTTGAGGCCCAGGTAATCGAGCAGGGGCGCATAACTCTCCGCCGAGCCTTGCGGCGAGAAGACGGCGGCAATCGCCACGCGCAGCGGCTTGACCTGTGTGTTGGCGGGGGTTGGCAGCGGCTGGAGGTCCGTCAAATCCACGTACGCGGCGGGTTGAGTGGTCGGAGCAGGCGCGCAGGCGGCAAGTATCACCAACATGAGCAATGCGAAGACTTTTTTCATCATACTCTCTCGGATTGCTCTTAATTTACTGATTTATGGGGAGATTGTCCAGTGACAAAAATACTCTTTTTTAAGCGCCGGAGAAACCGCCCGCCGAGGGTGGGATTTGGACCCACGACCAAGGGCTTATGAGTCCCCTGCTCTACCGCTGAACTACCTCGGCAAGCGGCGTAGATGTTCCTATGGGGTAACATTTTTGTCAACGATTTGTTCCGCTTCGGGCTTTTGGGTTAGAATTACATTGAAAAATTGAAAATTGGCTCTTGCCTTTTATTTATAATTTGATATAATCTTAGTTTGCATATTCGCCATGCCCACTGCCGCCAGTGGGGTACTAATACGACAGTGCACCTTTCCGACCAGGCCCCGTAAGTTCAGGAGTAATAAATGGCATCTGTCATGCCCCGTAAGAATTACGCGCGTATCCCTTTTTCGATGGATCTCCCTAACCTTATCGAAGTACAACTGGACTCATTCGTACGTCTCAAAAAGGAAGGATTGGGGGATCTCTTACACGAAATCTCGCCCATCGAATCATACAACAAGGGGATGAAATTATACTTCCCCAGCCGCAGCCCGGAAGCGGAGCAGTGGGGGTTGAAGTATTGGTTTGGCGAGCCGAAACATACCATCGAAGAGTGCGTCGAGCGCGACCTGACATACGCCAGCCCGCTGTACATCTCGGTTTTGCTGGCCGGCCCGGATGTACCGGAACCGATCAAGCAGGATATCTTCCTGGGCGATTTCCCTGAAATGACCGACAAGGGAACCTTCATCATCAATGGGACTGAGCGGGTCGTCGTCTCGCAGTTGATCCGTTCCCCGGGCGTTTACTTCGAAGCGCCCACGGACCGGGCAACGGGTCGCCCCTTGGCGATGGCCAAACTCATCCCTGATCGCGGCGCGTGGATGGAGTTCGAGACGCGTAAGAGTGACTACATCATTCTGAAGTTCAACCGCAAGCGCACCGTGCCCATTACGGTTTTCCTGCGGGCGATGTCGGTGGTCAATGACGGTAATGGCGAGAAGATATTGACAGCCGGAACGGACGAGGAGCTTCTGGCTTTGTTTCAAGATGTGGATAACAACCCGGAGCGCCTTTTCATTACTTCGACGCTGCGCCAGGAGCCGGAATGGGATCTCTCCCACCATCTGACCATTGCCGAAGCTGCGTTGATCGAGTTCTTCAAGAAAATGCGACCCGGCGACCCGGCCACGTTGGACAATGCTCGCCAGTTCCTCGAAGAACAGTTGTTCGATCAGCGTCACTACAACCTGGAACGTGTAGGCCGTTACAAGCTCAACCAAAAGCTCGACCTGCAAATACCGATCCCGCATCGCACCATAACTAAAGCGGATATCGTTCGCCTGGTACGACGCATGATCCTTATTAACAATGGCGTCGAGCCGCCGGATGATATTGACCACCTGGGCAACCGCCGCGTCAAGACGGTGGGTGAGCTGATCCAGAACAAACTGCGCATCGGCTTGCGCCGCATGGAACGCGTTATTAAGGAGCGTATGTCCATCCGTGATCAGGAGCAGCTCTCGCCGGTCACGCTGGTCAACATCCGTCCGGTGGTGGCAGCCCTGCGCGAGTTCTTTGGCTCCAGCCAGCTCTCGCAGTTCATGGATCAGACAAACCCCCTGGCCGAACTGCGCCATAAGCGTACCCTCTCGGCCTTGGGGCCAGGCGGCCTGCGGCGTGAGCGCGCCGGCTTCGACGTGCGGGATGTGCACCATTCGCATTATGGCCGCATCTGCCCGATCGAGACCCCTGAAGGGCCCAATATCGGTCTGATTGGTCGTCTGGCATGTTTTGCGCGGGTCAACGAGTACGGGTTTATCGAGACTCCTTACCGGCGTGTGTTCAAATCAATGCCGTGCAACGACCCGCACCTGGAGGGCCGCGCCCTGTCAGCGGATCTAACCGATGTAAAGTCTGGTGAGGTGCTCGTCAAGGCGGGTGAACGCATCACGGTTAAGATGCTCAAGACAATTGCCAAGGCCAAACGCGACATGGCTATCGTGCCGTTCGTTTCGGATGAGGTCGAGTATCTCTCGGCAGATGCCGAGGATAAATTCATCATTGCCCAAGCCACTGCCCCCCTGAATGAATACCGCGAGTTCGAAAACCCGCGCATTTCCTGTCGCTACCACTCCGGTTTCCTGTTCACGGCGCCGGAAAACCTGGATTACATGGACGTGGCTCCGCACCAGGTGGTTGGCATCAGCGCGGCGCTGATCCCCTTCCTGGAACACGATGACGCCAACCGGGCGCTGATGGGCTCGAACATGCAGGCCCAGGCCGTCCCGCTGGTTCGTCCTGAGATCCCGCTGGTCTCGACCGGCATGGAATACCACGCCGCCTTCGACTCCGGCCAGGTGATCATTGCCGAGGAAGACGGCGATGTGGTCTCGGTGACTGGTTCTACGATTGTGGTGAGCGAGAAAGGCGGCGGCTTACGCACCTATCATTTGCGCAAATATCAGCGCTCCAACCAGTCCACTTGTATTGACCAACGCCCGGCGGTGGTCAAAGGCCAGGTTATTCGACGCGGCGACATTATTGTCGATTCTTCCTCCACGGAGAGCGGCGAGCTGGCCCTGGGACAGAACGTCACCGTGGCGTTCATCTCGTGGGAGGGTGGGAACTTTGAGGACGCGATCCTGATCTCCGAGCGGCTGGTACAGGAAGATCGCTTCACCTCGGTGCACATCGAAAAGTACGAGGTGGAGGCGCGCGATACGAAGCTTGGCCCCGAAGAGATCACCCGCGATATCCCGAACGTGGGCGAAGAAGCCATCAAGGATTTGGATGAAAGCGGCATCATCCGCATCGGCGCGGAAGTTGGCCCGAACGACATCCTGGTCGGCAAGATCACGCCGAAGGGCGAGAAAGAGCTGACGCCGGAAGAGCGCCTGCTGCGCGCCATCTTTGGCGAGAAATCCCGCGACGTGAAGGATACCTCTCTGCGCATGCCGCATGGCGAGCGCGGCAAGGTAGTGGACGTCAGGGTCTTCAATCGTGAAGACAATGCCGACCTATCCGCCGGTGTGGACGTGATGGTGCGCGTCTCGGTGGCGCAGCGGCGCAAGATCACCGCCGGCGATAAAATGGCCGGCCGGCATGGCAACAAGGGCGTGGTCTCGCGCGTCGTCCCGGTGGAGGATATGCCCTTCCTTGAGGATGGCACACCCGTTGACATCATCCTGAACCCGCTGGGTGTCCCGGGACGTATGAACATCGGCCAGGTGCTGGAAGTCCACCTCGGCTGGGCAGCCAAGCGACTTGGATTCCGAGCCATCACGCCCGTTTTTGATGGCGCAAAAGAAGAGGAGATCGAGGCCGAACTGGCGCGTGCCTGGCTCGTAGACCAGGCCTGGAAAGAGACCGCCCAGACCGCCTGGGATTGGCTGAAGCAGCAGGAATACAGCGACAACGA
This sequence comes from Anaerolineae bacterium CG2_30_58_95, assembly GCA_001872165.1. Classification (GTDB taxonomy): domain Bacteria; phylum Chloroflexota; class Anaerolineae; order Anaerolineales; family Villigracilaceae; genus CG2-30-58-95. Next base: position 4,544 of record MNXK01000205.1, on the reverse strand, counting down.
ATGCTACGCTCCGGAGATGATCGAAGATGACGACGAAGTACGCCGCCTATACCTGGAACAGTGGTTGGGCGAGCGCGGTTATGACGTGTATCGCTTCACGTCTGATGTAGATTATACCCGTCTTGCTGCGGCGAAAGAATGGTTGCGCGACCACGGTTACGACCCCGGTACGATCTTTTTCGATCAAATGCCCGCGCCCAACAAACGCAGCGCGTTCGACCAGGAAGCCATGCGGGTCTGCCTGCGGATGTGGCTGCACGATCATGATCATGATAACGTGGCGGATGAGGATCTTGAAAAACAAGCCCAGGCCCTGATGCTCAAGACCAGCGAGCCGATCCCGACCCTGGGCAAGCAGACATTGCGGGATGGAAAAACCGGCCAGCCTTACGACCAGCCGGTCACCGTGGGTGTGATGACCATTCTGAAGCTGCATCACTTGGTGGAGGATAAAGTCCACGCCCGCTCTACGGGGCCATACAGCCTGGTCACACAGCAGCCGCTCGGCGGCAAGGCGCAGTTCGGCGGCCAGCGCTTCGGCGAAATGGAAGTGTGGGCGCTGGAGGCCTACGGCGCGGCTTATACTTTGCAGGAAATGTTGACCGTCAAATCTGACGATGTCCAGGGTCGCGTGAACACCTACGAGGCGATTATCAAGGGAGAACAGATCGAGGAGCCTAGCATCCCGGCTTCATTCCGCGTACTGGTCAAAGAGCTGCAGAGCCTCGGCCTGGCGGTGGAAGCGGTCAGCGATAATGGCGAGGTGGTGCGCTTCGGTAAGGACGAGGAAAAGGCCCATCCGCCAAAATATGATACCGGCCTGCTCGACTTGGGAGAAAAATTCAGAGATAGATAGAATTTTTCCTTGACGTGCCCATAGCCGTATGTTAGAATTGTTCTTCGTTGCCTAAAAGGGCTGATGCTTCGCACTGCCCCCCTACGTACTAGAGACGAGTGAGGCCATCAGGCGCGTTTGGTGATGGCCTCATTTATTGACAGAACAGTGATATTCTTGTAATGGTAGCCGACTGCGCTACCATAATGGTAGCCGACTGCGCTACCATAATGGTAGCCGACTGCGCTACCAAAAAGAAATTTTGTTCGGAGGCGAATGTGCCCACAATCAATCAATTGATCCGCAAGGGTCGCCAATCGAAGAAGGTCAAGAGTAAAGCGCCGGCCTTGCTCTATACGCTTAACTCCTATAAGCAGCGACGTGTCCGCCAGGCCAAGGGCGCCCCGCAAAAGCGAGGCGTGTGCACGGTGGTGCGCACCATGACACCTAAAAAGCCGAACTCGGCCCTACGCAAGATCGCCCGCGTGCGCCTGACCAACGGCATCGAAGTGACCGCTTACATCCCTGGCGAAGGACACCAGTTGCAGGAGCACTCAGTGGTGCTGGTACGCGGCGGCCGTGTGAAGGACCTGCCGGGTGTGCGTTACCACATCGTGCGCGGTTCACTGGACACGACCGGTGTGGACAAGCGGCGCCAGGGCCGTTCGAAGTACGGTTCCAAGCGTCCGAAGGAATCAGCCGTTTCTAGATAATAGTTGCCAATAGGCTGCCATAATGGAGTATTCGCATGCGACGATCTAAGCCAGAAAAGCGTGAGATCCTTCCCGATATCCGCTATCACCATATCATTATCCAGACCTTGATCCAGCACATGCTGACGCGTGGCAAGAAAAGCACCGCCACGCGTGTTATGTACGATTCGCTGGATTTGATCAAGGAACGCAGCGGCGGCAAAAACCCGGTTGAGGTCTTCGATGCCGCGCTCAAGAACGTGGCCCCGGTCATGGAGGTGCGTCCCCGCCGCGTTGGCGGCGCCACCTACCAGGTCCCGATGGAAGTCCCGCCGGCCCGCCGTACCACGCTGGCGATCCGCTGGATCCTTTCATCGGCGCGCGCGCGCGGCGGCAAGTCATTCGCCGAGAAATTGGCCGACGAATTGATGGATGCAGCCAAGAACGAGGGCGCTTCGATCCGCAAGCGTGAAGAGACCCACAAGATGGCGGAGGCTAACCGGGCCTTCTCGCATTACCGGCTCTAATCTGTGGTATTTTGAACCTTAAAAGGTAATATTTTATGGCACGCGCTTACCCGCTGGAACGGTATCGGAATATCGGCATCATCGCTCACATTGATGCCGGTAAGACGACCACGACTGAGCGCATTCTGTTCTACACTGGCAAGACCCACCGCATGGGTTCGGTAGATGACGGCACGACCGTCACCGACTGGATGGAGCAGGAGCGCGAGCGCGGGATTACCATCGTTTCAGCGGCTGTCTCGGCGGAGTGGAAGGGCTACCAGGTCAACATCATTGACACACCCGGCCACATTGATTTCACCGCCGAGGTGCAGCGCTCGCTGCGCGTGCTGGATGGCGGCGTGGTCATCTTCGACGCCGTCCAGGGCGTGGAGCCGCAGAGCGAGACGGTCTGGCGTCAGGCCGACCGCTACCGCGTACCCAGGATTTGTTTCGTCAACAAAATGGATCGGGTGGGCGCTTCCTACGAGCGCACGATCGAGTCCATCAAGCAGCGCCTGGGAGCCAACCCGATTGCCATGCAGATGCCAATCGGCATGGAAGCCTCCTTTCAGGGCGTCGTTGATCTGATGAACCAAAAGGTCATTTACTGGGATGACGACTTGGGCAGGGAACCGCGCCAGGCCGAGATCCCAGCGGACCTGAAGGCGCAGGCCAGCGAGTTGCGCCACAGCATGGTCGAGCGGATCGCCGAACTCAACGACGAGTTGACTCTCAAGTACCTGGAGGGGGAAGAGATCGGCAATGAAGAATTAATAACGGCTCTCCGGCAGGCCGTACTTGCGAATAAGGCCACGCCGGTTTTTTGCGGCAGTTCACTGCGTAATAAAGGCGTCCAACTCGTTTTGGATGCGGTGCTCGATTACCTTCCGTCTCCGGCGGATGTCCCGCCTGTGAAGGGCACGGATCCCCGCAACGACGAGATCGTCGAGCTGCCTGCGCAGGATGACGCGCCCTTGAGCGCACTGGTCTTTAAAATCGTTACCGACCCTTACGTGGGGCGCCTGGCATACTTCCGCGTTTATTCGGGCACCATCAGCCAGGGTCAGATGGTCACCAATTCGATCAAAGGCAAGCGCGAGCGCATTGGGCGGTTGATCCGTATGTACGCCGATCGCCGCGAGGACATCACCGAAGTCCGCGCGGGCGACATTGCGGCCGTATTGGGCCTCAAGGACAGCTTTACCGGCGATACGCTCTGCGACAATAAGCTGATCGTGCTGGAGACCATCACCTTCCCTGAACCGGTCATCTCGGTTGCCATCGAACCCAAGACGACCGCCGACCAGAGCAGGATGGGCGAGGCCCTGAAAAAGCTCTCCGAAGAAGACCCGACCTTCCGCGTCCGCTCGGACGAGAACACTGGCCAGACCATCATCTCCGGCATGGGCGAACTGCACCTGGACGTGATCGTGGACCGGATGATGCGCGAGTTCCGTGTGCAGGCCAATGTCGGCAAGCCGCGCGTCGCCTACCGCGAATCGATTACACGCCCGGTGCCGGAAGTGAACTACCGGTACATCAAGCAGACGGGCGGCCACGGCCAGTATGGTCACGTGGTCATCTCGCTGGAGCCGGGTGAGCGCGGCAGCGGCGTCGTCTTCGAGAATAAAATTTACGGTGGTACAATCCCGCGTGAGTTCATCCCGGCAGTGGAAAAGGGCATCAAAGAGGCCGCCGAGAGCGGCGTGCTGGCCGGGTATCCGGTCGTTGACCTGAAGGTGACACTCCTCGACGGTTCGTTCCACGAGGTCGACTCCAGTGAAATGGCGTTCAAAATGGCTGCCACCTTTGCCTTCAAAGAGGGCATTCAGAAGGGCGGGCCGGTGCTGCTGGAGCCGATTATGAAAGTGGAAGCCATCGTGCCGGAAGAGTACGTTGGCGATATCATGGGCGGGTTGAACGGCCGGCGGGCCGTCATCCGCGGCATGGAGCCTCGCCCGGGCAACGCGCAGGCTGTCAGCGCGATGGTGCCGCTGGGCGAGATGTTTGGGTATGCGACCGAGCTGCGCTCCAGCACCCAGGGCCGGGGAGTCTTTTCGATGGAATTCGAACATTACGCGCCGGTTTCCGAATCGGTGGCGAAAGAAATACTTGCTTCTTAGAGCCTATCCGAAAAACGGAATGCAGACTTCAGTCTGCCCTCCATTGCGGCCTACTGCGGACTAAAGTCCGCGTTCCAGAGGTTTTTCGAATAGGCACTTAGGTCAATTACCTAAAAGGAGAGATTATTCATGGCGAAGCAGAAGTTCGAGCGGACGAAGCCGCACCTGAACGTGGGGACGATGGGGCACATTGACCACGGCAAGACGACGCTGACGGCGGCGATCACGAAGTGGTGCAGCTATCAGAATCTGGCAGAGTACCGGCCGTTCGATTCGATTGACAATGCGCCGGAGGAGAAGGCGCGCGGCATCACGATCAACATCGCGCACGTGGAGTACCAGACGGCGAAACGGCATTACGCCCACGTGGACATGCCTGGACACC
>MNXK01000019.1 GCA_001872165.1 Anaerolineae bacterium CG2_30_58_95 | reverse complement strand
TATTTTCGCAAACATATATTTGCGTAATTGAATTGACAACCTCTATTCCAGCGGCTATAATCCGCCCGTTCCGCTGAATACTGGTGACTGATCACTGGTCACTGATGACTGGCAACGAGGAGACCTCATGGAAACCAATGAACTCAACACCCCTGGCTATGAAATCCCGTCAGAACTACAGGAACAGGTAGCCATCACCACGCTCGACCGTCTCTACAACTGGGGGCGGCGCGCCTCGGTCTGGCCGATGATGTTCGGCCTGGCCTGCTGTGCCATCGAAATGATCTGCACCGCCGCCAGCCGCTTCGACACGGCGCGCTTCGGCATGGAGATCATGCGTCCCAGCCCGCGCCAGAGCGACCTGTTGCTCGTCTCCGGTACGGTAACCAAGAAAATGGCGCCCACCATCGTGCGCCTGTACAACCAGATGCCCGAACCCAAGTACGTGATCGCCATGGGGGCGTGCGCCTCGGGCGGCGGCCCGTTCAAAGAAGGTTATAACGTCGTTTCGGGGATAGACCGGTTCATCCCGGTGGATGTCTACATTCCAGGCTGCCCGCCCACCCCGCAGGCCCTGCTCAACGGCCTGATCAAGCTGCAAGAGAAGATCAGCACCCAATCCATCAAGACGGCGCGCTGGTACCAAAAAGGCCCGGCCGAGGCCATTCCCATCCCCATCCTGGGGCCGGACTTGATTGATCCGCGCAAAATCCCGCAGATCAAGGGGCAGAAATCATGACAGAAGCTGATATGAAGACGCCCATTCCCAACGAGGCCCTCGACCTGCCGGCCCTGTTCCCCGGCATCCTCAGCGCTGACACCCGGCCCGGCTATTCCGGCTGGATCGTGGAGAAAGACAACCTGCTCGAATTTGCAACTGCCCTGCGTGACGAGCTTGGCTACGATTACCTCTCTTCCGTCACCGGCGTGGACTACCTGCCCGAAGGCAAGATGGAAATCGTCTACCACGTCTATAAGACTACCGGCGGCCCGGGACTGGTGTTCAAAGTCCAGGCGCCGCGCCAGGACCCGGTCGAAGTACCGTCGCTCATCTCGATTTATCCGGGCGCAGAATTGCAGGAGCGCGAGGCATGGGACTTGCTTGGCATCAAATTCACCGGCCATCCCGACCTGCGCCGCATCCTGATGTGGGAGGGCTTCGCCGGCCACCCGCTGCGCAAGGATTGGAAAGAAGCCTACTTCGAAGAAGAGGGCAAACCCCTCAAGAGCCGTTGGCCGGAAGGTAAGATCGTCCAGGCCGAAGACAAGAACCCATTTGGCGATAACATCGCCTATCCGGACGGCTTCGACCCGGATAAGGGCAAGTATGAGCCTGAGAAGGCGCTCTACGCGGCTCTGCGGGAATCCCAGCAAGACGAAACCGGCTTGCCATCCGACCGAATCATCGTCAACATGGGGCCCCAGCATCCATCCACGCACGGCGTGTTCCGCGTGGCGGTCATGCTGGATGGTGAGACCATCGTCAGCCTCAAGCCGGTGATGGGCTACCTGCACCGCAACCACGAGAAGATCGGGGAACGCAACACCTTCCTGATGAACATGCCTTACACCGACCGGCTGGACTACCTCTCCTCGATGAGCAACAACTTCGGCTACGCCCTGGCGGTCGAAAAACTGATGCAGATTGCCGTGCCGGAACGCGCTGAATATATCCGCGTGATGATGGCGGAACTGACCCGTATCGCCAATCACTGCATGGCCATCGGCGCGCTATTCAACGATCTGGGCTTTTTCTTCACCCCCTTGCTGTATTTACTCGAGGAGCGCGAATTAATCCTGGACATTTTCGAGGCCGTGGCCGGCTCGCGCATGATGTGCAACTACTTCCGCTTCGGCGGCGTGGCGCGCGACCTGCCGGAGGGCGTGCTCGAAAAGATCAAAGGCCTGTGCTTCGAACGCCTGCCGCGCCGGATTGACGAGATTGACCGCTTCCTGACCGAGAACGAGATCTTCCGCGCGCGCGGCATCGGCCAGGGCGTGCTGACCGCTGAGGACGCCATCCGCTACTCGGCCGCCGGTCCGCTGCTGCGCGCTTCGGGCATCCCCTACGACGTCCGCCGCGCGGAACCCTACAGCATCTACGAGCGCTTCGAGTTCGACGTGGCCGTGCGCTACCACGGCGATATTTACGATCGTTACCTCGTCCGCCTGGACGAGATGCGCCAGAGCATTCGCATCGTCCAGCAGGCCGTCAAGGGGCTGCCGGAGGGGCCGATCCAGACCGGCAAACCCCAGTACCAGGTGCGCGTCCCGCCCGGCGAAGCGTATGGACGAGTCGAGGGTCCGAAGGGCGAACTCGGTTTCTACGTCATCTCGACCGGCAAACCGAATCCCTGGCGTTATCACGTGCGGGCGCCATCCTTCATCAACCTGACCGCCTTTGGCCCGATGTGCGTCGGCCAGAAAGTCGCTGACGTGGTTGCCGTCTTAGGTTCCATTGACATCGTGCTTGGCGAGACAGACCGGTAGGCTTACGTTTTACGGGTTACGTTTTACAAGCTGCGTGAAACGTGAAACGTAAAACGTAACCCCCGATAGGAGATTGCGAATGTACGGTAAAGGCATCTTGAAAGGTTTAGGCGTCAGCGCCAGGCATTTCATCGAAACCTACCTGGATGACATCCGCTGGCTGGGACGCAAGCGCTATGGCTCACCAGAAGGGATCGCCCACCGCGCCAGCAAGAAGGGACGCGGGATTTTCACCGTCCAATACCCGGAAGAAAAGGTGCCGGTTCCCGAAGAGTTCCGTTTCGTTCCCTTCCTGGTATACGAGAGCAATTCGAACGGTGACAAATCCTACCGCTGCACCTCGTGCGGCATCTGCGCCAAAGTCTGCCCGCCGCAGTGCATTTGGATCGTGCGCAACTCAGACCCGGCTACTGGCCGCCCAATCCCCGACCCAGCCGAATTCTACATTGACGCCGACATCTGCATGAACTGCGGCCTGTGCGCCGAGTACTGCCCATTCGACGCCATCAAAATGGATCACAACTACGAACTGGCCTCCTACGGACGGGTGATTTTCGATAAAGAAAAGCTCGGCAAGCCGGTCGCGTATTACGAGAGCATCCGCCCGGCCAACGCGGCAAAGGAAAACGCCGCCCGCGCCGCGAAAGAAGCCGCTCGCGCCGCGAGAGCGGATTAATGTACAACCCTGACACCGACCTGCTCTTTCCGGGACGCGTCATCTCGACCCTGGGCGACCAGCGCGGGGAAACCTGGCAAGGATTGGTGGCGCGCGTCGGCGAGGCAGAGCCGGAATCCATCGAGTATTTGGCTTTCATCCTGATGATGGCGCGCCTGGACGGATGTGTCACATGCAACGCCGACTCTTATCGAGCCATGCACGGTTGCACAGCTTGCGCCAGACAAACCCTGAAACGCTATCGCGGCTCGGATGAAGACTTGGCGGGGCTGTATCGAGCTGCTAGGCTGGATGTCGAGACGTTTTTGAGTAGAAAGAGATAAAGAATATCATGCCTGAAAAAATATCGAACGAAACCATCCTTGCAGCCCTCGGCAAAGTGCAAGAACCAGAATTGCACCGCGACCTGGTCACGCTCAACATGATCCGTGACCTGGAGAGCAAAGGCAGCACCGTCAATTTCACCATCCTGTTGACCACGCCCGCCTGCCCGCTGCGCAGCCAGATCGAGCGGGAAGCAAAAACTGCGGTGCTGGCGATCCCCGGCGTCGAGGCCGTCAACGTCAAAATGGATGCCAGCGTGCCGAACGATGGCCGGATGCGCGGCCTGCTCAACCTGCCCATCCGCAACGCCATCGCGGTCGCTTCCGGCAAGGGCGGCGTGGGCAAGAGCACAGTGGCCGTCAACCTGGCGGTCGCGCTGGTGCAGAGCGGCGCACGCGTCGGCCTGATGGACGCGGACATCTACGGCCCCAACATCCCAACCATGATGGGCGTGAAGCAAATCCCCGGCACGAATGGCGAGAAACTCGTCCCGGCCGAGGCTTACGGGGTCAAGCTGATGTCCATGGGCTTCCTGGTCAAGCCGGGCCAGCCGCTCATCTGGCGCGGACCGATGCTCAACTCGGCCATCCGCCAGTTCCTGTCCGACGTGGACTGGGGTGAATTGGATTACCTGATCGTGGACCTGCCGCCGGGCACCGGCGACGCGCCGCTCTCGCTGGCGCAGATCCTGCCGCTCAGCGGCGCGCTGATCGTGACCCTGCCGCAGGCTGTCTCGCTCGAAGACGCCAGCCGCAGCCTGGAAATGTTCCGCGCCCTGGAAGTACCGATCCTGGGCGTGATCGAGAACATGCGCGGCGAATTCTTCGGCTCTGGCGGCGGCGAGGACCTGGCGCGCATCGCCAAAGTTCCCTTCCTGGGCGCGGTGCCGATGGAGACGCCTGTCCGCTTGGGAGGGGATACCGGCGAGCCGGTGATCATCTCCAAGCCAGATTCGGAGGCAGCCAAGTCGCTGAAAGCCATCGCCGGGCAGGTGGCCGCCCGCATCAGCGTCACTGCGCTGGGACAGAAGGACGCGCCGACGATCAACGTGATCTAAACGCCAAGACTTCCGAAGTCTGAGAGACTTCGGAAATCTGCTTATACGTCAAGTATCACAAAAACATTCGCGGAATTCGCCAATTCGCGCCATTCGCGTTAAACTGCGTTATACTTACTTGCGGAGGATGATGCCGTGAGAATAGTTGGCTTTATCTGGCTCGAAGAGGTTGTCGAGAAACTTGAAGTGAAGCACGGCGTCACCTTGCGACATTCTTTATCCACAAACGAAATGATGATGTGCTGATTTTGAGCGCACGTGATATGGACAAAAAAGAGAGGAAAGCCTATGCGAGATAAACACGGTTCTTCACCAAAGGATGAACTGCCGGAAAATTTCGCCTCGCTCGAACAATTTTGGGGGTTTTGGGATTCCCATAGCAGCGCTGATTATGAAGACTTGATGGAGCCGGTCGAGGTCGAGATTGATTTGACCTCAAGCAAAGTCTATTTAGCACTTGCGAGAGATTTGCTTTCAAAAGCGCGAACCCAGGCACGCAAGCAGGGGGTGTCTACCGAAACGTTGATCAATCTCTGGCTGCAGGAGAAATTGACAACTCTGGCCTGAGCTTTGAATTCCTGATGACGAGGTGAAGCATGGAAACGACAATCGAAGATATCGTCGCCCGTGAGATTTTGGACTCGCGCGGCAATCCGACCGTGGAGGTCGAGGTCACGCTGATGGACGGCTCGCTGGGGCGCGCCGCGGTCCCCTCCGGGGCTTCCACCGGCGTGCACGAGGCGCTCGAACTGCGCGACGGCGACAAGAAACGCTACAACGGCAAGGGCGTGCTGAAAGCTGTCGCCGCCGTCAACGAGGTGCTTGCCGAGGAACTCTTCGGCTGGGACGCAACCGACCAGAAAGCCATTGACGCCGAAATGGTCGCCCTGGACGGAACGCCCAACAAATCCAAATTCGGCGCAAACGCCATCCTGGGCGTCTCGCTGGCGGTCGCCAAGGCAGCTGCAGCCTCGCTCGGATTGCCGCTCTATCGCTACATCGGCGGCGTCTACGCTCACGTCCTGCCCGTCCCGATGAT
>MNXK01000129.1 GCA_001872165.1 Anaerolineae bacterium CG2_30_58_95 | reverse complement strand
GGTCGCCTTCGAGCAGGGCGGCAGCCTGATGAGCGCCATCCCAAAAGGATACTGGCTGGATTTCACCGCCCTGGCTCTCCAATACGGCTGGGAGCGCCTGCCCGCGCTCTCGAATTGGCGGACGTACTTCAGCGGAGCGCGCTTCAACGAATTCGCCTTGACGCAGGGTTTGACTTGGCGCGAGGCCATGCTGGAACTCTATCCGCCTGAGGCGCTGATCACACCGACCGCCGTCATTCCCCCCACACGCACACCCACCCGCACCCCGTGGGGCTACAAACCTCCCACACCCACGCTCACGCCGACGCCGCAGCCTACGTTCACGCCTTCGCCATGAAACCTGTTCTCGGCAAATCGCGAAAGCGGCGCGTAGTCGCGACTTCAGTCGCCCTCCCGCCCAAACGACTAAAGTCGTTACTACTGATCCAAGCCTTATGGGTAATGGCCTCCGGCTTACTTCTCCTTTCGGCATGTACTTCCGCCATTGCGGAACAGCCATCCCTACAGGAAACCGTCACCACCGCAACACCAACGGAGAGGGCAATCGGAACGCCGATAGGAACTGCAGTGGTCAGCCTGCCCCAATTTACCAATTCGCCATCCCCATCTGTGACTCCGAAACCTCTTACCATTATTGTCGAAAACACGCTGACGCCCCTCCCATCCGCCACGTCTGCTTCTTCGCTGCCGATCGTTTTTCCAACCGAAGGCGCGACGCCAGAATCGGCCTGGCGGCCGCCGCTCTATCCTACGCCCTGGGCGCTCTCGCCCTATGACCATTTCTACTTTGCCCGCCCGTTCTCAGTCAACGTGGTCACCTGGCCGATAGCGGATTATCGCTACGGCGGCATCTTCTTCCGGCCTGAAGTGGTGCATACCGGCATTGACCTGCCTGCCGATGTCGGCACGCCCGTCCAGGCGACAGGGCCAGGGACGGTCGTCTGGGCCAGTTGGGGATTGTTCAACAACGCGCCGGATTATAAGGATGACCCCTATGGAATGGCGGTCGCCATCCGCCACGATTTCGGCTACAAAGACCAGCCGCTTTTCACGATCTACGCGCACCTCTCCGAGGTGGATGTGGTTGTCGGCCAGGTTCTCGAGGTCGGCGACGTGCTTGGCAAAGTCGGCACGACCGGATTCACCACCGGACCGCACCTTCATTACGAGGTGCGGATCGGCGCCAACGACTTTTTCTCTACCCGCAACCCCGAACTCTGGCTGGCGCCGCCGGAAGGCTGGGGAATCCTGGTTGCCCGCATCATGGATACCTATCAACGCCCCCTCCTCAGCTACGCCATCATCGTCCGCTCGGAAGCCACCCAGCGCGCCTGGATCGTCAAGACGTATGGAGGCATCGGCGCAAACAGCGACCCCTGTTACAACGAAAACCTGGTCTTGAGCGACCTGCCGGCTGGCGTTTATCAGGTCAACGTGCCATACGCCGGACTGAATAATAGACTGGAAATCCAAATCTTCCCCGGCCAGGTCACGTACTTCGCCTTCCAGGGATTCAAGGGATACAACACTGAATTACCGCCGCCATCCGGTATAATATCAACGCCAACGCCGTAAGTCGGATTGCCAATCTGACCTCCCGCTGGTGGCGCGCCAAAGAGCCAAAAGCCTTGACGCATCGAACATCTGTGCTATACTCTGACAAAATTAAGAGAAGAGAGGTATCTTATGCCACGCAAACCCACTGACCCCGATTCAAATAGCTCCATGAACGAAGCGCGCCGCGCCATGTTGGACAAGGCCCTCGGCGACATCGTCAAACGCTATGGCGACGGTTCCATCATGCGCCTGGGGGAGGCGCACAGCATGAACGTGGAAGTTATCCCGACCGGTTCGCTGTCCCTCGACCTGGCGCTGGGCGTGGGCGGAATCCCGCGCGGACGCATCACCGAAATCTACGGCCCGGAGGCCTCCGGCAAGACCACTCTCGCCCAACACATCGTGGCCAAGGCCCAAAAACTGGGCGGTACTGCCGCGTTCATTGACATGGAACACGCCCTCGACCCCACTTATGCCGCCCGCTGCGGCGTGGATGTGGACAACCTGTTGATCTCCCAGCCCGATACCGGCGAACAGGCCCTCGAGATCACCGAGACACTCGTCCGCTCCGGCGCGGTGGAGGTGGTGGTGATCGACTCGGTCGCCGCGCTGGTGCCGCGCTCCGAGATCGAAGGCGACATGGGCGACGCCCAGATGGGCGCCATGGCCCGCCTGATGTCACAGGCGTTGCGCAAACTCTCCGGCGCGATCAACCAGACCAAGACGGCGGTTGTCTTCACCAACCAACTGCGCCAAAAAATCGGCGTGATGTTTGGCAATCCCGAGACAACCTCGGGAGGCAATGCCCTCAAGTTCTATGCTTCCGTGCGCCTGGACTGCCGCCGCATCCAGTCCATCAAGGTCGGCGCGGAGATCGTCGGCAACCGGACGCGCGTGCGCGTGGTCAAGAACAAGGTCGCGCCGCCCTTCCGCACGGCCGAGTTCGACATCATGTACAACGAGGGCATCTCCAAGGTCGGCGACCTGATTGACCTGGCAACCCAGTTTGGCATCGTGGACAAGCGCGGCGCGTTCTTCTCGTACGGCGACGTTCGCATCGGACAGGGCCGCGAGAACTCCAAAGAGTTCCTGCGCCAGAATCCCGACCTGGCCGACGAGATCGAGCTGGCTATCCGGCAACAGGCCTCGGGTGGAGTGGCCGCCCTGCCGCTCTCAGGTGTGGAAGAGGAAGCTGAAGGGGTGGGGGAAGAATGATGAGTAATACGTGATGCGTGATACGTGACACGTGATACGTGACACGTGACTCGCTTTAGTTTTTGGATGGAGGCTCGGATGGACACAGTTTCGCCGAAAAGGTTCATACCTGTGTCCATCTTTTTCTTTTTGGAGCTGGTTCTATCTGCCTGCGGAGGCAAAGAAAATGTTATGCCAACCGTTTATATCCCACCAACGCCCGTCAGCGCGCTGCTCACGGCTTCGCAGCCTGCGGTGGTTTATAATCCGCCCGCCGCGTCCGCACCGCAATGCGTTGACAATCTCTATTACCTGCAAGACCTGACCATCCCGGACGGCAGCCAGGTCGCGCCCGGAAGCACGCTCGACAAGCAGTGGCTGGTGGAGAACAACGGGACTTGCAATTGGGATCATGCCTATCGCCTGCGCCTGATCGCCGGCCCGGACATGGGTGCACCCGTCGAGCAGGCGCTATACCCGGCTCGTTCCGGGACCCAAGCCGTCATTCGCATCCAGTTCGCCGCCCCGTCTGAAGCGGGTACGTACCGCAGCGCGTGGCAGGCCTACGATCCGCAGGGGATACCATTTGGGGACCCGATTTTTATTGAAATACTCGTTCAGCCATAAGTTACTTTGTAAAATGCGGTTTTATGACCATCAAATCAATCTTTTTTGTGGTTGGAGCAAACGATGAGCAAAAGCAAGAATAACAAGATCAAAGCCGAATTCAAGAATAAATTGACAGAATTTGTTGAAACTTTACAAGGACACATTTCAACCGACGATAACCAGTGGACGGTCAAGGGTTTCATTGACGTGTTCCGCAACATTTATACCATTTCCGCAGACACCAAGATTGTTTCTAAAATTCTTGAGATTCATCTTTTTCCAAAAATCTTGGAATTTGCTCAAAATAACGGCTTTCACATTGTACTGGCTGAACAGCAAAACTATTATCCTGACCTTTCGTTTGTTATAGCAAGTGATGAGAGAATCAAATTTGCGGTAGATTTGAAAACCACCTATCGTTTGCCAGATAATCCAGAGTTTTGCAATGGTTTTACACTCGGCTCACATGGAGAATATTTCGTCAAGAGGACAAGCAAGAAAAACATTCAGTTCCCATACAACGAATATCTAGGACATTTTTGCCTGGGAATTATTTACTCTCGTTCTACATCGGAAAGGACCGACGAAACGCACATACGAGGACTGAACGAATTGCAATCTATCGTGTCAGTCATTCGTGATTTTCAGTTCTTTGTCGCAGAAAAATGGGAAATTGCTAGCGACAAGCAAGGCAGTTCAAACACTGCTAACATCGGCAGCATCAACAAAATTGATGATATCCTCAACCGAAACGGTGTTTTCAAACTCCTGGGCGAAGAATGGTTTGACGATTATTGGATGAACTATGGCAAAATCACCATCACCACACCCAGCGGAAAGGCTAAAAAGATAACGTTGTTGCGTGAATTTCTTGCTTATCGCACACAGGACCTCGCATTGGCAAATCCAATGATTAACAAACCCAGACGGAAAACTTCAAGATGAGAGTCATTGTGCCTCCCCTGAAATGTCAGGGAATCAAAACCAAATTGGTAGAATGGATTTTTGACCATGTTTCGCTCGATGAAAATGGAACGTGGTTTGAACCATTTATGGGTTCGGGCGTTGTAGGGTTCAATGTACGCCCTCAACGGGCAGTTTTCAGCGACATCAACCCGCATATTATCAACTTATACAATGCCATCAAGCAAGGAGAAATTACAGCCGGAATTGCCAAAGAATTCCTTACCGAAGAAGGTGACATCCTTCGAGAACAAGGCGAGGCACACTATTACGAAATCCGAGAGCGATTCAATCTAAACGGCCATCCACTTGATCTGTTGTTTCTCAATCGCGCATCATTCAATGGCGTAATGCGATTCAACAAAGGCGGTAAATTCAATGTACCATTTGGCCACAAACCCAACCGTTTTGCCAAGGCATACGTGACTAAAATCGTCAACCAAATCAAGCATGTCAGTCAAGCAACCAGCCTGTATGACTGGCAATTTCTATGTTCCGATTTTCGCCAGAGTTTGTCAAATGCCACAGAAAACGACTTTATTTATTGCGATCCGCCTTATATCGGCAGGCACACAGACTATTTCAATTCTTGGACAGAAAAAGATGAGCAGGATTTATACGATTTGCTCACTGTAGCCAAAGCCAGATTCATTCTGTCAACTTGGCACAGTAACCAATATCGAACAAACCAGGCTCTTAAAAAATATGCTAAAAAATTCACTGTTTTTACAAAGGAACATTTCTATCATGTTGGAGCAAGTGAAAAAAACAGAAATCCAATGTTGGAAGCAATTGTGTTAAACTACGATCCAGAGCCGCAAATGGAAATGATTCACGTGGGACAATTAGCACTTTTTGAGCAAAAAGCGCCATACGAATTTCAAAAGGTTTCGCTGACAGATGAATAGTCTGCCAAATCAATTGTGCGCTTGTACTCTCAGCAGCAAGACTATATGACGACTTTCATCATCCGACCCACCACCCCAGATGATTACGCCTGGAACACCCGCGTAATAGTTGAACACTGGAGCGCAGAGACCGTCGTTGTCCATGGCGAAATATATCGTCCTGTTGAGCTGCTAGGGTTTGTCGCTGAGGCAGATGGTCAAATCATCGGCCTGCTGACTTATCACATCCAAGGCGAAGCCTGCGAGATCGTCACGTTGGACGCCTGGCGCGCAGGTCTGGGCGTGGGTACCGCGCTCATCGAAGCGGTCAAGCAGGCTGCGGGTCGAGAAAAGCGCCGCCGTGAGCCTGTCGAACGGTGCCGCAGGTTGTTTGTCGTCACCACCAATGACAACACCCCTGCTCTGCGCTTCTACCAGAAGCGCGGCTTCGTCATCGCCGCCGTCCACCTCAACGCCATCGAAAAAGACCGCCGCTTGAAACCGGAAATCCCGCTCACTGGAATGGATGGAATCCCCATTCGCGACGAAATCGAGCTGGAGATACGCCTATGACCAATCCAACCATCGAACTGATTCACCGCCACGCCTCTGTCCG
>MNXK01000002.1 GCA_001872165.1 Anaerolineae bacterium CG2_30_58_95 | reverse complement strand
AAGTAGTCGCTGTACCCGGCCACGCGCACGATCAGGTCGCGGTATTGCGCCGGGTTCTGCTGTGCCGCCCGCAGCGTGGCCGCGTCCACCACGTTGAACTGGATGTGGTGACCGTCCAGCTTGAAGTAGGTGCGGATCAGTCCCACCAGTTTGTCCAGCCCCTCTTCGTCTTTGAGCAGCTGAGGCGTGAACTTCTGGTTGAGCAGCGTGCCGCCGGTGCGGACGTGATCCATCTTGGCGACGGACCTGAGCACCGCGGTCGGGCCGTGACGATCCGCGCCCTGGACGGGGGAGACGCCCTCCGATAACGGCGACCAGGCCCGGCGTCCGTCCGGCGTCGCACCAGTGACCGAGCCGAAGTAGATGTGCACCGTGGTCGGCAACAGGTTGATGCGGTACGCGCCGCCCCTGGTGTTCGGACGCCCGTCAATGGCGTCGAAGTAGGCGTTGAACAGGGCCACCATCACGCTGTCGGCGTAATCGTCGTCGTTGCCGTAACGGGGCGTCTTGTTCAACAGCCTCTGGCGTTCGCGCTCGTGGCCTTCGAAGTCGGCATCCAGCAAGGCAAGCAGCGCGTCCATCTTCAGCGTCTTTTGGTCGAAAACATGGTACTTGATGACGGTCATGGCATCCGTGAGCGTGCCGAGTCCCACGCCCTGGATGTAGGTGCTGTTGTAGCGCGCCCCACCGTCGTGATAATCCTTGCCACTGGCGATGCAGTCGTCAATCAGCAGCGAGAGGAATGGGGCAGGCATATAGGCCGCGTACAGCCTTTCGATGACGTTGTTGCCGCGCACCTTGATCTCAATGAAATAGCGCAGTTGCTTTTCGTAAGCCGCGAAGAATTCCTCGAAGGATTCGAACGTGGCCGGATCGCCTGTCTCCAGGCCGATCTTGCGCCCCGTGCGCGGATCCAGGCCGTTGTGCAGGGTCAGCTCCAGCAGCTTGGGCATGTTGAAGTAACCGGTCAGGATGTAGGCTTCTTTGCCGAACGCGCCGACCTCCACGCAGCCGGACGAGCCGCCGCTGCGGGCGTCGGCTACGGATTTGCCCATGCGCACCAGTTCCTGGACGATCAGGTCGGCGTTGAAAACCGACGGCTGCCCGAAGCCGGTACGGATGATCCTGGCGGCGCGCTTGACGAAGCGGTCGGGGTTCTTCTTGCTGACCTGGATCGAAGAACTGGGCTGCAAGAGGCGCATCTCCTCGATCACGTCCAGCAGCAGGTAGGTGACCTCGTTGACGCCATCCGCGCCGTCTTCCAGAATGCCGCCGAGGTTGATCTGGGCAAAGTCAGTGTAGGTGCCGCTCTCAGCCGCCGTCACGCCCACTTTGGGCGGCGCGGGCTGGTTGTTGAACTTGATCCAGAAACATTGCAGCAGCTCTTCGGCCAGACTTCGGAAGTCGGCGTGTGTCAGGTGACTGTCACTTCCGAAGTGACAGTCACCTGTTAGCCCTTTTCGGTAGAACGGCTCCAGGTGGCGGTCGAGGTGACCGGGGCAAAAGGCGTCCCAGGTGTTGAGTTCGGTCGTCACGCCCAGGTGGACGAACCAGTAGTATTGCAGCGCCTCCCAGAAATCGCGCGGGGCATGCGCCGGGACGTGCTCGCAGATCTCGGCGATGCGCTCCAGCTCGGCTTTGCGCTGCGGGTCGGTCTCTCGTTTTGCGGAAGCCCGCGCCAGGTCCGCGTGACGCTGCGCAAAGCGGATCAGCGCCTCGGCGCAGATGGACATGGCCCGCAGTTCCTGTTCTTTGGCGTAGGCCTGCGGGTCGTGGAGGTAGTCCAGTTCCTGGAGGCTATGCTGAATGTCCGCCTTGAAATCCGACATCCCCTTGCGGTAGATCTTGTCGTCCAGCACGGTGTGACCGGGGGCGCGCTGCTCCATGAACTCGGTAAAGATGCCGGCTTCATAGGCCGCTTTCCACTCGCCGGTCATCTCGGCGAAGAGCAGGTCGCGCATGGATTTGCCCTGCCAGAACGGGATGATCGTCTCCTGGTAAACCTGCCGCGCCTGCGGGCTGACGGCAAAGGGGATTTTTTCGCGCCCGTTGAGGATGTCCAGGTCTTGCAGGCTGTGGCAGCACAGTTCCGGGTAGGTCGGCGTGGCCTTTGGAGCCGGGCCTTTCTCGCCGACGATGAGTTCGCCTTCGCCGATGAAAATCGTCTTGTGTTCCATCAGGTATTGGAAGGCCAGGGCGCGGCGCACCGGCGCAGAAACCAGCCCCAGATTCTGCTTGCCGAGTAGGTGCTGCGCATGGAATTCCGTCATCAGTTCGGCGCGCTCGCTGGAGAGGGTCTCCTCGGCGTCGAGGGATTGCTGGCGAAGTTTTTTCACGCGTTCGGAAATGATCATGGCTACCTCCAGGCTGGATTATAAGCCGATACTTTTGCTTTACAACCTATCTGCCACCAACTCCGCCACATCCCTGACCTGTATCTCCCCGCCATCCGCCTTGGATGCGTCAGTCAGCATCACCATGCAGAAGGGACAGCCAACCGCCAGCGTCTCCGCGCCGGTGGCTTTGGCTTCGGCGAAGCGCGCCTTGTTGACGTTCGTCGTCCCGTGTTCCTCTTCCTTCCACATCTGCGCGCCGCCCGCACCGCAACAGAACGACTTGGCCGCGTGGCGCGGCATTTCGGTCAAATCCAATTGTGCTGCTTTCAACACCTCGCGCGGCTCTGCAAAAACCTTGTTGTGCCGACCGAGATAACATGGGTCGTGATAAGTGATGCGTGATGCGTGACTGTTCACTGATAATGGTTGCCGATTGCGCAACCATAACTGTAACTTCCCTGCTCCGATCAACTCGTTGATCAACTGCGTGTGATGCACCACCTCATAATTTCCGCCAAAGGCCGGATACTCGTTCTTCAAAGTATGCAAACAATGCGGACAGGTGGTCACGATCCGTTTCGGTTTCACCGAATTCAGGATTTCCACATTCGCTGTCGCCAGCTCGTTGAACAGGTACTCGTTTCCGGCGCGCCGGGCTGAGTCGCCGGTGCATTGCTCACGCTGGCCCAACACGGCGAAGTTCACGCCCGCCGCGTTGAGGATTTTCGCAAAGGCCTGGGCGGTCTTCTGGGCGCGCGCGTCGGTGGCCGGGGCGCAGCCCACCCACCATAGGATGTCAGGCCCCGGGTTCTGGACGACGGTCGGCACCTTCAGCCCCTCGGCCCACTTCATGCGCTCGGCCGGTGAGATGTTCCACGGGTTGGCTGTACGCTCCATGCCGCGGAAAGCGGTCTCCAACTGTTTCGGGAAGGCGTTCTCCATCAGCACCAGCGCGCGGCGGATGTCGAGGATGTCGCGCATTGGCTCGTTGTGCACCGGGCAGATGTCCACGCACGCGCCGCAGGAGGTGCAGGCCCAGATGGCCTCTTCCGGGATGGCAAATTCGGTCAGAGGGGTATCCGGTAGGGGCGACCCTTGTGGTCGCCCTAATCGGGCAGGGACACCGTTCGTGCCGCGAACACCGGGACAACGAATGCTATGCTCGGCACGCCGGTGCGAGACGGCAAGCCCTGCCTCTACGGTATTCAACAAATACCTCTTATTGATCTCCAACGCGGCGGGTGAAAGCACCTTACCCGTCCCATACGCCGGGCAGACCTCCTGGCAGCGGAAGCACATGATGCAGGCATACGCGTCCATGATCTGCTCCCAGCCCAGGTCAGCCAGCTTCGCAGCGCCGAATTGCGTCACGCCCTCGTCCTCAAAATCGAGCCTGCTCAATTCTCCAATCGAGCGCCGTTCGGGTTTGAGCAGAAAATTCAACGGGGCGAAGAACAGGTGGACATGTTTCGAGTAAGGGAAATAGGGGATGAATGCCAGGATCAGGCCAAGCGCCAGCCAAAAGGCGGCGTGCTGCCCAATGACGAGCGCCTGCGGACTCCATCCGGACCACAGGCCGGCTGCCGCCGAAGCGGCCGGCTGCCACCCGTCAGCATGACCCTGCGCCGCGACGGCGAAGGATTCGCCCAAAAAACGTGAGCCGACATGCAGCAGGACGAATCCGCCCACGATAGCCGAGTCGCGGCGGATGCCGGCGCGCGCTTTCGGGTGGAGCAGAGTCGATTCGCGCGTCGACAGGTTGCCGGGTCGGAAAACGAAGCGGCGGACGAGGAAGAAGGTCATCCCAACCAGCACGCCCACCGAGAGCACGTCCGCCAGCAGATGGTAGACGTTCCCTGCCATGCCTGGGATCTCGAAGCCGGGCAGATAGCCGCGCGCCACGTCCAACAGGTTGACCAGAAGATAGAAACCGAACCCCCAGCCGACCAGGGCATGGAACAGGCTGGTCAAGGGCCGAAATCGAAAAAGTGGCTGGAAGGTGGCGATTTTAGGCAATACGACGGCCAACCGCTCGAGTGCCAGTCTCCAATCCGCTTTGCCTTGCCCGCCTGTGATAATGCTAATCAAACGTTTTACCGCAAAATAAGCCGCCGCCAGAGTAGCGACGACAGCCAGCCCAAATAAGACTTTTTCAACCAGCGTAAGCATCAGCGCCTCGTTATTTAAATATAGAACGGGGGAAGTTTACCACAGGCAGGAATGGGTTTGTAGGCCGGATTGGCAATCCGCCCCGCGAAAACACTTGGAGAAAACGTTGCGACCAACTTCAAGCTCTCCCCCCGGAGGTGCAGAGAAATACGGCTCTTCAGGATTAAGTGCCTATCCGAAAATCCCCTGGAACGCGGACTTTAGTCCGCAATGCAGGGCAGACTGAAGTCTGCATTCCGTTATTCGGATAGGCTCTAAATAGGGTAAAACCCCGTCTTACCACACCGTTCGTGCCGCGAACACCGGGACAACGAATGCTATGCTCGGCACGCCGGTGCGAGACGGCAGAGCGCACAGTCCTCTTCGGGGATGATAAGAACACGGAGATTTTTACGGGTTTTTCTCTGCCTGCACTGGGCCGCAGGCACACGTGTGAACTCCATGATCTCTGTGGTGGGAATGTGGGCGCCCCCACGAATCTACCGGCTGATATCTTCGACGTAATCAATTGCACCCTGGCAGACCGGAGTCAGGTGCTGTGAAAGGTGTTCCCAATCCAGCGGATCGCCGACCTCGCTAGTGTCCTCTATTGCAATCGAAAGGCATCCAGGCCCGGCATTGTAGTTGACCAGCGTGAACTTCCACAAATCCTCATAGCTGCTCACTTGGCCTGGCGCAGTCCACAGGTAGTTATGGATGATTTGCCCAACCTGTTCGCAATTGGCCTGCAAGGTCTCGGCAAAGACGCTGACGCTGAAGTCCGCCTGCCGCAGATCAATGCCGAGCGGACAGTCGGCGCAAAAGGCGTCCGCGCTGCGCACCAGCGCGCCGCGCAGGGTGGCCTGCTCCGAATCTTTCAGATGGGGGTATCCCTTGCGGCAAACGCTATCCAGCAGCACTAATGGACAAAACTGTTCGTAGAAGACGGGGTTCCAGAGCAGGGCTGTATCCGCGCCGTTATCCGTCAACTGCCCTAAACCTACTTCGGAGATGCTGGTAATAATCCCGGGCCAGAACTGGCTTTCGCGGCTGAAGAGATTCTTGAGCAACTGCGCTGGGATGCTGGTATCCTGGGCTGCGTTGAAAATCAGAACGTCGAACCGGTTCTGCCACTCCTGGACGGCCGGCCGCGCCGCATCCAATCCGCAAGCGCTTGCCGCTCCGCTCGGCAGCA